>NZ_JBLEBI010000073.1:0-29985 GCF_047340315.1 Streptomyces sp. AF1A | reverse complement strand
GTCCGGCGGGGGCCCTTCTCGGTCGCTTCTCAGACGGTGCGGAAGGCCAGCACCACGTTGTGGCCGCCGAAGCCGAACGAGTCGTTCAGCACGGCGACGCGCCCCTCGGGCAGCCGGCGCGCCTCGCCGGTCACCACGTCCGCGTTGACCTCGGGGTCGAGGTTGTCCAGGTTGATGGTCGGCGGAGCGATGCGGTGCACGAGCGCCAGGATCGAGGCGACGGTCTCGATACCACCGGCGCCACCGAGCAGGTGACCGGTCATCGACTTGGTCGCGGAGATCGCCATGTGGTCGACGTCGTCGCCGAACACCTTCCGCAGCGCCTTGATCTCGGCCACGTCACCCTGCGGCGTCGAGGTGGCGTGCGCGTTCACGTGCACGACCTCGGCCGGCTTCAGGTCCGTGTTGTCCAGCAGGTTCTGCAGCGCGTGCGCGATGCCGTTGCCGGACGGCTCCGGCTGCGTGATGTGGTGGCTGTCGGCGGAGATGCCCTGGCCGACAGCCTCGACGTAGATCCGGGCACCGCGGGCCTTCGCGTGCTCCTCGGACTCCAGGACGATCACACCGGCGCCCTCGCCGAGCACGAAGCCGTCCCGGCCCGCGTCGTAGGGACGCGACGCGCCCTGCGGGTCGTCGTTGTTCTTGGACATCGCCATCATGTTGCCGAACGCGGCGATCGGCAGCGGGTGGATGGCGGCCTCGGTACCACCGGCCACGACCACGTCCGCACGCCCGGTGCGGATCATCTCGATGGCGTACCCGATGGCCTCCGCGCCCGAGGCGCAGGCCGAGACCGGGGTGTGCACACCGGCGCGGGCGCCCAGCTCGATACCGACGTTGGCCGCCGGGGAGTTGGGCATCAGCATCGGCACGGTGTGCGGGGAGACACGGCGTACGCCCTTCTCCCGGAGCACGTCGTACTGGTCCAGGAGCGTGGTCACGCCGCCGATGCCGGAGGCGATGACCGCACCGAGCCGGTCGGGGTTCACGGACGCGTCCTCGCCCGCCCTGGCGGTGAAGCCGGCGTCCTTCCAGGCCTCCTGAGCGGCGATCAGCGCGAACTGCGCCGAGCGGTCCAGCTTCCGGGCCTGCGGCCGGGGGATGATCTCGCCCGGTTCGACGGCGATCTGCGCGGCGATGCGGACCGGCAGCTGCTCCGCCCAGTCCTGCTCCAGAAGGCGGACACCGGAGGTGCCGGCGACGAGGGCCTCCCAGAACGAGGCTGCGTCGCCACCCAGCGGTGTGGTTGCGCCGATACCGGTGACGACCACGGTGCGATTGGTCGGGCTCACGGGAATTCTTTCTCCAACGGATGCGGGATTCTACGGCGCCACCGCCGGGTGGCGGGGCCTTGCAGCCTGACGGCCTGTCGGGCCCGGGGGACGACTCAGGCCTGGTGCTTGAGGATGTATTCGGTCGCGTCGCCGACGGTCTTGAGGTTCTTGACGTCCTCGTCCGGGATCTTCACGTCGAAGCGCTCCTCGGCGGCGACGACGACCTCGACCATGGACAGCGAGTCGACGTCCAGGTCGTCGGTGAAGGACTTGTCCAGCTGGACGTCCTCAACCGGGATGCCGGCGATCTCGTTGACGATTTCGGCGAGACCCTCGACGATCTCTTTCTGAGTGGCGGCCATGTCAGGCGCTCCTTCTTCGATGTTCCAGACGGTTGGTGGCAGTTGTCTCCCTGCCGAATCGCATGATCCGGCACGGAGTGCCTAGGGGAGGGTAACGACCGTGGCGGCGTAGACGAGACCCGCCCCGAATCCGATGACGAGCGCGGTGTCGCCGCTCTTCGCCTCCCCGGTCGCCAGGAGCCGCTCCATCGCGAGCGGAATCGAGGCGGCCGAGGTGTTGCCGGTGGTGCGGATGTCACGGGCGACCGTGACGTGCTCCGGCAGTTTGAGGGTCTTCACCATCGAGTCGATGATCCGCACGTTGGCCTGGTGCGGGATGAAGACGTCCAGCTCTTCGGGGCTGATCCCGGCCACGTCCAGCGCCTGCTGGGCGACCTTCGCCATCTCGAACACGGCCCAGCGGAACACCGCCTGGCCCTCCTGCGTGATGGCGGGGAACTTGACGTTGCCCTCGCTGTCCAGCGGCAGCTCGGACACGTCGCCGATCCGGAACCGGTCCCAGGGGACGGTCTGCCTGATCGTTTCCGCCTTGTCGCCCTCGGAGCCCCACACGGTCGGGCCGATGGCCGGCTCCTGCGAGGGTCCCACGACGACCGCGCCGGCGCCGTCGCCGAACAGGAAGGCCGTGGCCCGGTCCTCCAGGTCGGTCAGGTCGCTGAGCCGCTCCACGCCGATGACGAGCACGTACTCGGCCGAACCCTCCGTCACCATGCCCTTGGCGAGCGTCAGTCCGTAGCCGAAGCCCGCACACCCGGCCGAGATGTCGAAGGCGGCGGCCTTGTTCGTGCCGAGCTTGTCGGCGATCTCGGTGGCGACGGCCGGGGTCTGGCTGAAGTGTGAGACGGTCGAGACGACCACGGCGCCGATCTGCTCGGCACGGATGCCGGCGTCCGCGATCGCCTTGCCGGAGGCCTCGACCGACATCGCGGCCACGGTCTCCTCGGGGCCGGCCCAGTGCCGGGTCTCGATGCCGGAGCGGGAGCGGATCCACTCGTCGGACGAGTCGATCCGCTCGAGGATCACCTCGTTGGGCACCACGCGGGTCGGCCGGTAGCCGCCGACACCGAGGATGCGCGCATACGGGGCGCCCTTGCTGGGCTTGATCTTCGCCATGTACGGCTCCTTAGGCGCCGGCGTGCTCGGCGATGAGCGCGCGGGCCGCGTCGAGGTCGTCGGGGGTCTTCAGGGGCAGCGTCACGACGCCGGGCAGCGCCCGCTTGGCCAGGCCGGTCAGGGTGCCGCCCGGGCACACCTCGACGAGCGCGGTGACGCCCAGCTCCTTGAAGGTCTCCATGCACAGGTCCCAGCGCACGGGGTTGGCGACCTGGCCCACCAGCCGGTCCAGCACCTCCGCGCCGGACGCGACGGCCCGGCCGTCCCTGTTGGAGACGTAGGTGACCTTGGGGTCGGCGGGCGACAGCTCCGCGGCGGCCTTGGCCAGCGTCTCGACCGCGGGGGCCATGTGACGGGTGTGGAAGGCGCCGGCGACCTTCAGCGGGACGACCTTGCGGACGCCCTCGGGCTTGTCCTCGCTCAGCGCGGCGAGCTGCTCCAGCGTGCCCGCGGCGACGATCTGGCCCGCGCCGTTGATGTTCGCCGGGGTCAGGCCCAGCTTCTCCAGGTGTGCGAGGGAGGTCTCGGGGTCGCCGCCGAGCAGCGCCGACATGCCGGTCTCGGTGATCGCGGCGGCGTCGGCCATGGCCAGGCCGCGCTTGCGCACCAGGCCCAGCGCGGCGGTGTCGGACAGGACACCGGCGAAGGCGGCGGCGGTGATCTCCCCGACGCTGTGCCCGGCGACCGCACCGGGGTTGATGTCACCCAGTGCCGCGGCGGACAGGATCCCGGCGGCGACCAGCAGCGGCTGGGCCACCGCGGTGTCGCGGATGGCGTCGGCGTCGGCCTGGGTTCCGTAGTGCACCAGGTCGAGTCCGATGGCGTCCGACCACGCGGCGACGCGGTCGGCGGCACCGGGCAGTTCGAGCCAAGGAGTCAGGAAGCCGGGCGCTTGGGCGCCCTGGCCGGGAGCGACGAGTACGAGCACTCTCACACTCTCTCTTGGGGACGGCCGTGGCCGCCCGTGAGGACAGGGACGAAGAACACGAAGGGCTTTTGTGGGAGCCCGACAAAACCCTATGCCGGGGGTTCGCCGTCGGCCAGACGCCCCAGGATGAGCGCAATCCGCAGCGTGAACGCGGATCGTACATCCGACGGCGACCAACCGGTGACGTCTGTCACACGTCGGAGCCGGTAGCGCACGGTATTCGGGTGAACGAAGAGCATCCGCGCCGCGCCCTCGAGACTGCTCGCCTGTTCCAGGTAGACACTCAGGGTTTCCAGGAGTGCCGAACCGGCCTCCTCGAGCGGTCTGTAGATCTCCTCCACCAACTGCTCGCGGGCGCCCGGATCTCCCGCGATCGCGCGCTCCGGCAGCAGATCGTCCGCCAGCACCGGACGCGGCGCGTCCTGCCAGGCGGAACACGCCTTCAGGCCCGCGGCGGCGGCCTGCGCGGACCGCGTGGCGGCCTGCAGATCGGCGACGACGGGCCCCGCGACCACCGGTCCGGCGGCGAACGGCCCGATCAGCGACTTGGCGACGGCGAGCGGATTGGCGCTGCCGCCGGCGATCACGACCAGCCGGTCGCCGAGCACCCCGGTGAGCACCTGCAGCTTGGCGTGGCGCGCGGCGCGCCGGATGGCCTCGACGGTCAGCTCGCTGTCGCCGTCCGGCGCGGTGCCGAGCACGACGCACACGTGTTCCGGCGAGTTCCAGCCGAGCGCGGCGGCCCGGTTCACGGCGGCCTCGTCGGCCTCGCCGCTGAGCACCGCGTTGACCACCAGCGACTCCAGCCGCGCGTCCCAGGCGCCGCGTGCCTCGGCGGCCTGGGCGTACACCTGGGCGGTGGCGAAGGCGATCTCCCGCGCGTACACCAGCAGCGCCTCGCGCAGCACGCTCTCGTCGCCCGGAGCCGCCACCTCGTCGATGGCGGACTCCATGACCTCGATGGTGGTGCGCACCATCTCCACGGTCTGGCGCAGCGTGATGGCCCGGGTCAGCTCGCGCGGCGCGGTCCCGAACACGTCCGTGGAGATCGCCTGCGGGGCGTCCGGGTAGCGGAACCACTCGGTGAACGCCGCGATGCCCGCCTGGGCCACCAGCCCGATCCAGGACCGGTTCTCCGGGGGCATGGCCCGGTACCACGGCAGGGTCTCGTCCATCCGCGCGATGGCCTGTGCGGCCAGGCTGCCGGAGGACTTCTCCAGCCGCTTCAGGGTCGCGGCGTGCGGGTGGACGTCGCGTGCTGCGGGGTCGCTGCGGTGGGATTCGGGTTCGGGCACGGGGACAAGACTGCCTTATCCGGACGGGGGCATGCGCCGCCGGGTCACGGCTGAGGTGTCCGCGGCGGCCGCGGGGGGTCTGCGGCCCGCCCCGGGCGCGGGTCTACGGTGGTGCCCGTGATGGACGTACGGCGCGCCGCTGAGCGCTCTCGCGGCGGGGACCCGCAGGCCGGGATCGACTCCCGCCACGCCTTCTCCTTCGGCCCGCACTACGACCCCGGCAACCTGCGGTTCGGCGCGGTGATCGCCTGCAACGAGGAGCGGCTCGCGCCCGGCGCCGGCTTCGACGAACACCCGCACAGCCACACCGAGATCGTCACCTGGGTCGTCGAGGGCGAGCTGACCCACCGCGACTCCACGGGCCACGAGACCCGGGTCCGCCCCGGGGACGTCCAGCACCTGAGCGCGGCGGCGGGCGTGCGCCACGTGGAACGCAACGACGGCGACGCCCCCCTGACCTTCCTCCAGATGTGGCTGGCCCCGCTGGAGCCCGGCGGCGACCCGTCGTACGACATCGTCCGAGGCATCGCCGACTCCACGCCCTACGCCCTGCCGAAGGCCGGCGCCCTGCTCCACGTCCGCCGCCTCACCCGTGGCGAACGCACCGCCGTCCCGGACGCGCCCCTGGTGTACGCCCACGTGGTCCGCGGCGAGGTCCGCCTGGGTCGGGAGCTCCTGGGCCCCGGTGACTCGGCGCGCCTGACGGCGCCGGAGGACCTGGAGGCGGTGGCGGTGACCCCGGCGGAACTGCTGATGTGGGAAATGACACGGTAGCCGCCGGCCGGCGTCAGCCTTTCAGTTCGGTCAGCACCGCGTCCGTGAACACCGGCCACGTTTCGACCGCCCACGGCCCGAACGCCCTGTCGGTCAGGGCGACTCCGGCCACCCCGGCATCGGGGTCGACCCACAGGAACGTCCCGGACTGACCGAAATGCCCGAACGTCCGCGGCGACGACAGGGCCCCCGTCCAGTGCGGAGCCTTCCCGTTGCGGATCTCGAACCCCAGCCCCCAGTCATTCGGGTTCTGGTGCCCGTACCCCGGCAGGACCCCCTTCGTCCCCGGGTACTGAACCGTCATCGCCTCCGCCACCGTCCGCGGATCCAGCAGCCGCGGCGCCTGCACCTCCGCCGCGAACCGCAGCAGGTCCTCCACCGTGGACACCCCGTCCTTCGCGGGCGAGCCCTCCAGCGAGGTGGACGCCATGCCCAGGGGCGCCAGCACCGCCTGGCGCGCGTACTCGGCGAACGGAATGTCCGTCGCCTTGGCGATGTGGTCCCCGAGCTGCTCGAACCCGGCGTTGGAGTACAGCCGCCGCTCCCCGGGCGGCGCCATCACCCGGTGCTCGTCGAAGGCCAGTCCGGAGGTGTGCGCGAGCAGATGGCGCACCGTCGCCCCGGGCGGCCCGGCCGGCTCGTCCAGGTCGATCGCGCCCTCCTCGTACGCGACGAGCGCCGCGTAGGCGGCCAGCGGCTTGGTGACCGAGGCGAGCGGGAAGCGGTGCCCGACGGGGCCGTGCGTGCCGAGCACGGTCCCGTCGGCTCGTACGACACCCGCCGCCGCGGTGGGGACGGGCCAGTGCGCGATCGACGCCAAGCTGTTCAACGACATGCTGCCGAGCCTAAGCGGCTCACAGCGGCAGCCGCATCGACGGGTCCCGGTCCCGCGTGAACCCGAGGGAGGCGTACAGCGGCTCCGCCTCCCGGGAGGCGTTCAGCGGCACGTGACCCGCGCCCCGCTCCCGGTACCAGTCCAGCAGCAGCTCCATGCACGCGCGCGCGTACCCGCGGCGCCGGGCGTCCGGGTCGGTCGCGACGCTGAAGACGTGCCCGACTCGTCCGTGCGGATTGCCGGGCCCGCCGATGCGGTACTCCAGCGTCCCGGCGACCAGCGCGGCCGGAGCGCCCGGCCGGTCCGGATGGTCCACGACGAAGGCCGCCCGCCCGCCCCGCTCGAGTCGTCCGGAATTCTCACCGGCGCCGCTTGCTTGGAGCGCACTCGAAGGTCATAGCGTGGAGGCCATGACGGTGATGCAGACAACGCCAGCGGCCACCGACGACACGACCCCCGCCGACATCTGCTCCGCCCCGCCCCGGCGCCCCCCGCGCCCCGACGGCCAGGACCACTACACCATCAGCGAGGTCGTCGCGTTCACCGGCCTGACCGCGCACACGCTGCGCTGGTACGAGCGGATCGGTCTGATGCCGCACGTCGACCGCTCGCACACCGGCCAGCGCCGCTACAGCAACCGCGACCTGGAGTGGCTGGACTTCGTGACCAAGCTGCGGCTGACCGGCATGCCGGTCGCGGACATGGTCCGGTACGCGGAGCTGGTGCGCGAGGGCGAGAGCACCTACGGGGAACGGCGGGAGCTGCTGGAGGCGACGCGCCGGGACGTGCTCGGCCGGATCGCCGAACTGCGGGACACGCTCGCCGTACTCGACCGCAAGATCAGCTTTTACGCGAACGAGGGGACCACTCGATGACCGACGCCAGGATTCCGACGGCACGCCTGGGGGCCCAGGGGCCGGAGGTCGGCGTGCAGGGGCTCGGCTGCATGGGGATGAGCTTCGCCTACGGCCCCACCGACACGGACCAGGCGCGAGCGGCGCTGGAGCGGGCGCTGGAGCTGGGCGTGACGCTGTACGACACCGCCGACGTGTACGGCGCCGGGGAGAACGAGCGGTTCCTCGCCCCGTTCTTCCGGGCCCACCGCGACGAGGTGGTCATAGCCACCAAGTTCGGCCTGTCCATTCCGCCGGACGAACCGACGAAGCGGGTCATCCGCAACGACGCCCCGTACATCCGTGAGGCCGTCGAGGCCAGCCTGCGGCGGCTCGGCGTCGACGTCATCGACCTCTACTACATGCACCGCCGCGATGTGAACGTCCCCATCGAGGAGACCGTCGCGACGATGGCCGAACTGGTCCGCGAGGGCAAGGTCAAGCAGGTGGGCCTGAGCGAGGTCACCGCCGACGAGCTGCGTGCCGCGCACGCCGTCCACCCGATCGCGGCCGTGCAGTCGGAGTGGTCGCTGTTCAGCCGGGACATCGAGGCGAAGGTGGTGCCGGCCGCGCGTGACCTGGGCGTCGCCCTGGTGCCGTACTCGCCGCTCGGCCGTGGCTTCCTCGCGGGCGCGTTCACCCGCGCCGACCAGGAGCTCACGGCGGGCGACTTCCGCCGCGGGCAGCCCCGCTTCACCGGTGACAACGCGGTCGCCAACGCGGCCCTGCTCGAGCCGCTGCGCACCGTCGCCGAGGCCCACGGCGCGACGATGGGCCAGATCGCCCTGGCCTGGGTCCAGCAGCGGGCCGCGGTCGACGCCCTGACCGTGCTCCCCATTCCGGGCACCCGCAGGCCGGGCCGGGTGGAGGAGAACACGGCCGCCACGCGGATCACCCTGACCGCCGGTGAGCTGGACCTGCTGGAGCCCGTCGCGGACAAGGTGGCGGGCGACCGCTACGCGGACATGAGCTTCAGCTCCGCCGGCCGGGAGTGACTACAGCTCGGCGAGCAACTCGGCCTTCTTGCTGGAGAACTCCTCGTCGGTGACCAGCCCGGCCTGATGCAGCTCGCCGAGATGGCGGATCCGCTCGGCGATGTCGGCGGGGTCCCGCCGCGAGGGGGCCGGTACCGCGGGTACCGGCCCCCTCGCGCGTACGGCGGCCAGCACCGCCGCGGCGAACGGCAGCGACTCGTGCACCGGCCCGTAGCCGAGCCCGAAGACGACGGCCGCCGGATCCTGGTCCGGCGGCACCGGGGCGGCGTCGGAGCGCCGCAGCAGCCGCAGATGCCCCTCGAAGACCTCCGGAGAGCGCCACTCCACCCCGATGAGGTCGCAGACCGGGTAACTCTGGTCGCCGGCCTTCCACTTGGCCGAGGACGCGCCCGTCCACGACCACCGGAACTGCACGGACGACCCATCGAAGGACGCCTTGCCGTCGTACGCCTTGAACTGCAGCGGCGGCTCGGGCGCGGCCACCAGGTGGTCGTCCGAGGGGCCGGATTCGGTCAGCAGGCCCTTCAACTCGTCGGCGTAGTACTCGGCCAGGGTCTCCCGCTCGGCCGGCAGGACCAGCCGGTAGGGGTCGGAGCCCTCCTTCAACTGCCCGTCGGCCGCGTCCATCAGCGGATCGGCGCCCGGACGGGGCGCCAGCCGCAGGACGACCGTGCCGCGCCTGCCCGGCGTGAGCGACACGCCCTCGACCGCGGACAGCGGGATCCGCCGCTCGCCGAGCGCCTGGAACAACTTCGGTGTTCGAATCCCCCGTTCGTAGCGGATGAGCACGGAGTCGGATTCGAACTCCCAGACGGCATGAAATCCCGCCAGTACGTCACCCATGCGGCTCATCGTATGCGGCACGTGCTCCTCCGTCGCCACCCGCGCAGACCGCACTTCCTGCTGTTTCTACGCGCGTCCGACCGTCGTCGTGCCGGGCAGACCGGTCCGGCACGCATCGTTTTGACGGGCGCACGTGACCGCGTCGTATGCGCCCGCGCCGATGTCGGCGAGGTTGCGCAGGCTGTCCGTGCCTGGCTGGAAGTAGCCGGCATGGCCCTGCGCGTCGCGGGCGGACAGCACCCGGGCGCCGAAACCGGCGGACACCGGGTCCGCGCCGTGCCCGAGACCGCCCAGCTCCAGGTACGGCACGTCCTGGATCCAGTCGGTGGCGTCCCGCATGGCCCACACCCGGGCCGTGGTGCCCAGGTGGGAGGCCTTGGCGACGCGCATGCCGGGGCTCGCGGCCACCGCTATGTCGGCCACCCGGCGGGGCATGTCGCGCGCGGCGACCCCGCACAGCACGGAGCCGTAGCTGTGGCAGAACACCGAAACCGGGGCGCGGCCGGGCAGGGCCCGCAGCAGCGCGTTCAGCCGCAGGGCGCCCTCGGCGGCGCGCGCTCCGGTGGCCGCGTCCACGCCGAGGCCGTCCGGGGCGGTGTAGTCCGCCCACGCGATCACGGCCGTACGCGTCCCGGGACGGGCCGCGCGCTCCGCCGCGTACAGGGCCTTGGCCATGCCGACCGGGGCGGTGTACCGCCGGCCCGTCTTCTGAAAGGTGAGCAGGTCGGTGTCGACACCGGGGACGACGACCGAGATCCGCTGCGCCCTGGTCAGGCTTCCGAACACCTCGGCGACCCGGCCGGTGCCCTCGGGGTCGAAGGCCAGGATGTGACGGCCTGGGGTCAGCAGGGACTCGTAGCGGTGCATGCGGCGGGCCGCGTCCTGCTGCCCGGCCGAGCTGAGCCGGATGTCGTGCATGCGCTTCTGCTCGAGCTTGCGCGCCTGGTCGAGGGCGATGCGGTTCGCCTGGTAGCGCAGGGAGACCGGGGCGCCGTTCATGTTGCCGACCGCGAGCGGGTAGCGGTGGGCGAGGCGGTCGCGGTCGTGCGGGGCGAGCGAGGCGAAGAAGCGGGTGAGCTTCGCGGGGGCGGCCTCGGGGTCCGGCAGATGGTGGCCGTGGAGCCGGCCGTGCTCCCACTTGGCGATCGAGACCTGCAGGGCGCTCGACCCGCGGTGGGAGCGCAGGGCGGTCCAGCCGGTGGTCGCGAGCATCACGAACACGACGGCCAGCGCCAGCAGTGCGCGCCCGACGTTGAGCTGCGGGGAGGTGTCGAAGGAAGTCACTGGGAGGACACACTAGGAGAACGGGAGGGTCTCGGGGTAACCGAGTGGCAGGGATCACGTTTCGGCAGCCGTCGAACGCTTTGTGAACGATCATTGAAGCAATCGCCCGGTGATCAGTGCGGCGCGGCGCCGGCGATCTGCGAAGCCCTCCCCGCCGATCTTCCGGACCCCGTGCCGTCGAGGTCAGCCGTCGCGCCAGTGCCCCGTGAGCGCGGAACCCACCTGATCGAGGTACGACGCGGTGAGCGAGCGGACGGTCTCGACGCTGATGTCCTCCCCCGAGCACCACTGCCGTTCGGTGACCCTTATCACCCCGCCGAACACGGCCACGGCCAGCCGGGGGCGCGGGTCCGTGTCCACGTCGACGCCCTCCCGCTCGGCCAGCAGGCGCGCGATGGTCTCCTCCGTGGCCGCCGATCGGCGCAAGTGGGCGGCGAGCAGCGCGGGGGTCGACTCGATCGTGCGGTACATCCGCAGGTACAGCTCCACCGGTACGGCGGACTCGACCGTCTCCCGTATCGCGTCCCAGCCCTCCAGCACCGCCTGGCGCAGCGCCTCCATCGGCGCCTCGTGCGGCGGGCGCTCGCGCACGGCCTCGACGAAGTGCGCCTCCGCCATCTCCTGCACCGCGAAGGCCACGTCCTCCTTGCCCGCGAAGTAGCGGAAGAAGGTGCGCTGGGAGACCTCGCAGGACTCGGCGATCTCGTCGACCGTCGTGTGCTCGTACCCCTGCGTGGTGAACAGTTCGAGCGCGATCCGCAGCAACGCCTCCCGGGTGCGCTGCTTCTTGCGTTCGCGGAGCGTTTCCATATCTGTCAGTTACTGACTTGTGAATTGGTTTGTCAACTGTCAGTCGCTGACACTAGCCTTCCCGGTATGACTGGTCAGACCACCATCGACGAGGCGGGGCCGGGGGGCGCCGGCCCTCAGGCCCCGCCGTCGTCGCCTGCGGCCGCGGGGCTGCGCGGCCATCCCTGGCTCACCCTCATCACCGTCGCCGTCGGCGTCATGATGGTGGCCCTCGACGGCACCATCGTCGCCATCGCCAACCCGGCCATCCGCGACCACCTGCACGCGACCTTCGCCGACGTGCAGTGGATCACCAACGCCTACTTCCTCGCCCTGGCGGTCACGCTGATCACCGCGGGCAAGCTCGGTGACCGCTTCGGCCACCGGCAGACCTTCCTCGTCGGCGTGACCGGCTTCGCCGCCGCCTCCGGTGCCATCGGCCTGTCGAACAGCATCGTCGCGGTCATCACCTTCCGCGTCTTCCAGGGGCTGTTCGGGGCGCTGCTGATGCCGGCCGCCCTCGGCCTGCTGCGGGCCACCTTCCCGGCCGAGAAGCTCAACATGGCCATCGGCATCTGGGGCATGGTGATCGGCGCGTCCACCGCGGGCGGCCCGATCCTCGGCGGTGTCCTCGTCCAGCACGTCAACTGGCAGTCGGTGTTCTTCATCAACGT
The DNA here is from genome assembly GCF_047340315.1 of Streptomyces sp. AF1A. Lineage (NCBI taxonomy): Bacteria > Bacillati > Actinomycetota > Actinomycetes > Kitasatosporales > Streptomycetaceae > Streptomyces > Streptomyces sp. AF1A. The sequence goes on along the minus strand of NZ_JBLEBI010000073.1, from coordinate 17,926 downwards.
GCCGGTCGGCGCCCTCGCCCTGCTGCTGGGCCTGCTGATCCTGCGCGACCACCGTGCCGAGAACGCCCCGCGCTCCTTCGACCTCCTCGGCATCGCCCTGCTCTCCGGCGCGATGTTCTGCCTGGTCTGGGCCCTCATCAAGGCGCCGGCGTGGGGCTGGGGCAACGGCAGGACCTGGCTGTTCGTCGCCGCCTCCGTGGTGCTCTTCGTGCTGTTCGCGCTCTGGGAGAACCGGGTCGCCGAGCCGCTGATCCCGCTCGGCCTGTTCCGGTCGGTGCCCCTCTCGGCCGGCGTGGTGCTGATGGTCCTGATGGCCATCGCCTTCATGGGCGGCCTGTTCTTCGTGACCTTCTACCTGCAGAACGTCCACGGCATGACCCCGGTCGGCGCCGGCCTGCACCTGCTGCCGCTCACCGGCATGATGATCGTCGGCTCCCCGCTGGCCGGAGCCGCGATCACCAAGCTCGGCCCGCGCATCCCGCTGGCCGGCGGCATGGCCGCGACCGCGATCGCCATGTACGGCATGTCGACGCTGAAGGAGGGCACCGGCAGCGGCGTGATGTCCCTCTGGTTCGCCCTGCTCGGCCTCGGCCTCGCGCCGGTCATGGTGGGCGCCACCGAGGTCATCGTCGGCAACGCGCCCATGGAGCTGTCCGGTGTGGCCGGCGGCCTGCAGCAGGCGGCCATGCAGATCGGCGGCAGCCTCGGCACGGCGGTGCTCGGCGCCGTCATGGCCTCCAAGGTCGACGGCGACCTGCCGGGCAACTGGAAGGCGGCCGGGCTGCCCCCGCTGACCCCGGATCAGCTGGACAAGGCCTCCGAGGCGGTCCAGGTCGGCGTGGCGCCGGTGCCGAAGGGCGTGCCGGAGCAGATCGCCGCGAAGATCACCGAGGTCGCGCACCACACCTTCGTCTCCGGCATGAGCCTCGCCTCGCTCGTCGCGGCGGGCGTGGCGGCGGTCGCGATCCTCGTCGCCCTGCTCACCAAGCGGGGCGAGAACGCGGAGGCGGGCGCGGGCGTGGGCCACATCTGACCTGCGCGTACCCTCCGAAATCCTGCCAAAATTCCGCCGGAATCGCCCATCAGGGTGACTCGGCTCAAGATTCGCTCGCGCGCGACGCGCGCCGCGGGTCACAGTGGGTCACGTCCTCCGCAGGACCTGGGGGACGCCGGGCCACGGCGCGCGCTGCCGGAGGGGGGCGGCGCGCGCAGGCCTGCCCGCGCCGCCCATGGTCGGGCGACCGCGGCATCCCGGCCCCGGTGGCCCTGGCCCTGGGCGCCATCGACACGTTGCCCGCCGTCATCGCCCTTGCGGGCGCGGCCACTTGGGGACACGGGCTGCTCCAGGTGCCCGCTCGGGCGGCCCGGCGTCGACCGGCAAAGGGGGGATCTTTTGCGGTGGCATCGAGCGCGTGCCGCGGCGACTCGGCCGCATCGGGTGGTCCCTCACATGGTGACGGAGGCGCGTTCGCGGGCGGCGCGGACGGCGGCGGTGAGGCCGGCCAGGTCGTAGGCGCCGTGGTGTCTGCGGCCGTTGATGAAGAAGGTGGGGGTGCCGGCCACGGTGCTGAGGTCCGCTGATTCGACGTCCTCGGCGACGCGGGCCGCGCCGGTGTGGGCGCGCATGTCTCGTTCGAATCGCTCGGTGTCCAGGCCGATGGCGGCCGCGTGGGCGTGCAGGTCTTCGATGCGCAGGGCTCCTTGATGGCTGAGCAGCAGGTCGTGCATGTCCCAGAAGCGGCCCTGGCGCGCGGCCGCTTCGGCGGCCTCGGCGGCGAGTTGGGCGTGGATGTGCACGTCGGTGAGGGGGAGGTGGCGCCATACGTAGCGCACGTCTCCGAAGTCGGCGAGGAGTTCGCGGATGACGGGCTCGGCCTGCCCGCAGTAGGGGCATTCGTAGTCGCCGTACTCTACGACGGTCACGGGGGCCTGGTGCGGCCCCCGGATGTGGTCGCGGGCGGGGTCGACGGGCACGGCCAGGTCGACGATCGTCTCCGCCCGGCCGAGCAGGGCCCGCAGCCGCAGGGGCGGCGGCAGCAGGCCGATCGCCGCGGTGACGAGCCGGGCCGTCACGAAGGAGCAGAGCAGCGTGGTGAGGATGCCGATCTTGGCCTCGATGAGGCGTGTGCCGTGGAAGGCGAGGGTCGCGATGAGCAGGGAGACGGTGAAACCGATCCCGCACAGCGCGCCGCCGGCGGTCGCCGCTCCCCAGCCGACCGGGAGCCGCAGCCGCCCGCGGGAGGCGAGCGTGGCGAGCGCGCAGGCCCCGACGATGCCCAGTGGCTTGCCCAGGACGTAGGCGACGAGGATGCCCAGGGTGACGGGCGAGGTGAAGGCGTGGGCCAGCTGGCTGCCGCTGATCTCGATGCCGGCGTTGGCCAGGGCGAACAGCGGGACGACCACGTAGCTGGTCCAGGGGTGGTAGATCCGTTGCAGGCGGTCGTTGGGGGAGATCGCCGAGGCGATGCCGGCGCGGACGGACCGCCCCAGTTCCGGGGTGGGCTGCTCGCGGAACAGCCGGAACAGGCCGCTCGCGTGTTCCAGATCGACGCGCGAGGCAGGGTAGGCGTAGGTGAGCAGCCCCAGGGCGAGACCGATCACGACCGGGTCCACACCCGACTCGAGCAGGGCGATCCAGGCGACGACACCCAGCAGCGCGTAGACGCTGCCGTGGCGCACGCCGAGCCGCCGAACGAGCAGGACGAGTGCGAGGGCGGCGATGGCGACGACGAGGGCGGGCACGGTGATGCGGTCGCTGTAGGCGAAGGCGATGACGCCGAGGGAGAGGAAGTCGTCGACGACGGTCAGCAAGAGGATGAACACCCGCAGACCGGGGGGCATGCCGCGGCCCACGACGGCCAGCACACCCAGGGCGAACGCGGTGTCGGTGGACATGGCCGCGCCCCAGCCCTGCTCGCTGCCGTGGCCGGCGTTGAGGGCGAGGTAGAGGGCGATGGGAACGATCATGCCGCTGAACCCCGCGACGAGCGGCATCGCGAACCGCTTTTTCTCGCGCAGTTCCCCCATGTCGAACTCGCGGCGGGCCTCCAGACCGACGACGAGGAAGAAGAACGTCATCAGGCCGCTGTTGACCCACTCGCGCAGACCGAGCGAGATCCCGTACGTTCCGAAGTGGACGGACAGGCGGGTGTCCCAGAACGACGTGTAGGGCGCGGGTGCCACGTTGGCCCAGACGAGTGCGGCGAGCGCGGCGGCGACCAGGAGGGCGGCGCCGCCGGTTTCGGTGTGCAGGAAGGCACGCAGCGGGGAACGCGATCCGAGGGCGCAGATCGTCTGGCCTGTGTAGGCGTCTGGTTCACGGGACATGCGTCGATTCTCGTTCGAGGCGTGGCCGGCCTGCGGACGAGGGGCGCCAGTGTGTCGGCCGGGGCGTTCGGACCGGGGCGGGCGCTGGTGCCCAGTCGGCGGCAACGGCCGGGCGCGCGGAGGGCGTCACCGGCTCGCCCAGGGCATGCGCCGTGCGCGGCACCCGTCCGCCGCGTGCGCCACGCGGTGCCGGCCGGAACGAGGGAGGATCGCCCCGCGCTCGTCACCTAGCGGACGATGCGCGCGACGGCCCCGTCCGCGGGGTCGCCGTACTTCTCGATGAGCTGCGTGTCGCTCAGACGGTCGTTCTCGGCGTTCCGCTGGACGGGGAGGATCACGCGGATGTCCTTGTCCGTCCAGTACTCGACGACGCGAAGGGTCTCGGTGGCTGTGCTCATGCTGGTGCTCCCTTGTGGCGCGTGGGGTTCAGGGTGCGTCCGTGCAGGCCGAGGGTCAAGGGGAATTAGGTCTTCCGTTTCGACGAGCGGAAGCGTAGGTTCCCTGCTACCCCGCGTCGGCGCCCCTCGGGACGTCGGCCCGCCGTCCCGGGTGGCGGGCCACGCGGGGGCCAAAGACCATACGGCCAGGCGGCTCAGCGCCGCTGCTCCTCCCGCGCCGCGAGGCGCGCCACTTCGGCCCGCAGCAGCCGGACCTCCTCGGTCAGCGCGGCGATCGCCTCCGTCTGGCGCCGCTCCTCCACGTCGTCCTGCTCGAACCGGGCGATGAACCAGGCGGCGATGTTCGCGGTGACGACACCCAGCAGCGCGATCCCCGACAGCATCAGCCCGACCGCGATCATCCGCCCGAGGCCGGTGGTCGGCGCGTGATCGCCGTAGCCGACGGTCGTCATCGTCGTGAACGACCACCACACCGCGTCACCCAGCGTCCGGATGTTCCCGTGCGGCGAGTCCCGCTCCACGGAGAGCACCGCCAGCGAGCCGAACATCAGCAGCCCGACCACGGAGCCGACGACATAGGTGGTCAGCCGGATCTGCGGCGCCATCCGCGCCCGCCGGCCCACCAGCAGCAGCGTCGACACCAACCGCAGCAGCCGCAGGGGCTGCAGCAGCGGCAGCACCACCGCGCACAGGTCCATCCAGTGCGTCCGCACGAACTCCCGGCGCCGCGGGCTGAGCGCCAGCCGCATCAGGTAGTCCAGCGCGAACGCCCCCCACACGACCCACTCCGCGACGGTGCAGACGACCGTCAGGAGCGGGTCCGCGGGGTTGTCCACGATCGGCACGGCATAGGCAAGGGCGAACACCAGCGCCAGTGCGAGCAACGGGCGCTGAGTACACCCTTCCCAACGCGCCTGCGCCGACGATTCGTTCACATGCGCATCCTAGGACGCGCCCGGGAGGGCGGGGCTGTACCGATATGCGGCTTTCCCGCGCGGGCGCGACAAGCCACCACGCACCGGCACCCGGCAATGCACCGGCACCCGGCAACGCACCGGCAGCCCCTCCCCGGCTGCCGTCAGCGGCCGAGGCCCGGCGCGGCGGCTACGCGTCGCCGCCCGCCGCCCCCGGATCCGCCGCCGTGACGTCCAGCAGCCGGTACCGGTCGATGGCCTGCTTCAGGGCGGACCGGTCGACCTTGCCCTCCCGCGCCAGCTCGGTCAGCACCGCGACCACGATCGACTGCGCGTCGATGTGGAAGAAGCGCCGCGCCGCGCCCCGGGTGTCGGCGAAGCCGAAGCCGTCCGCGCCGAGCGACTGGTACGTGCCCGGCACCCAGCGCGCGATCTGGTCCGGCACCGATCGCATCCAGTCCGACACGGCCACGAACGGGCCCTCGGCGCCGCTGAGCTTCCGCGTCACGTACGGCACCCGCTGCTCCTCCTCAGGGTGCAGCAGGTTGTGCTGCTCGCACGCCACGGCCTCGCGGCGCAGCTCGTTCCAGGAGGTCGCCGACCAGACGTCCGCCTTGACGTTCCAGTCCTCGGCGAGGATCTGCTGCGCCTCCAGGGCCCACGGCACCGCCACGCCGGACGCCATGATCTGCGCCGGGATCGTGCCGCCCGTGCCCTCGCCGAGCCTGTGGAGGCCCTTGAGGATGCCCTCGACGTCCACGTCGGCCGGCTCGGCCGGGTGCCTGATGGGCTCGTTGTAGACGGTCAGGTAGTAGAAGACGTCCTCGCCGTGCGGGTGCTCGGGCGAGCTGCCGTACATGCGGCGCAGGCCGTCCTGCACGATGTGCGCGATCTCGTACGCGTACGCCGGGTCGTAGGCCACGCACGCCGGGTTGGTCGAGGCCAGCAGCTGGGAGTGGCCGTCCGCGTGCTGCAGACCCTCACCCGTCAGGGTCGTGCGGCCCGCGGTCGCACCCAGGAGGAAGCCGCGCGCCAGCTGGTCGGCCATCTGCCAGAACTGGTCACCCGTGCGCTGGAAACCGAACATCGAGTAGAAGACGTAGACCGGGATCAGCGGCTCGCCGTGCGTGGCGTAGGCCGAGCCCGCCGCGATCAGCGAGGCCGTGCAGCCCGCCTCGGAGATGCCGTCGTGCAGCATCTGGCCGGTCGGGGACTCCTTGTAGGCCAGGAGCAGGTCCCGGTCCACCGACTCGTACTGCTGTCCCAGCGGGTTGTAGATCTTCGCGCTCGGGAAGAAGGAGTCCATGCCGAACGTGCGGTACTCGTCCGGCGCGATCAGCACGAAACGCCTGCCGATCTCCTTGTCCCGCATCAGGTCCTTCAGCAGGCGCACAAAGGCCATGGTCGTCGCGATGGACTGCTGGCCCGATCCCTTCTTCACGGTCGCGTACGCCGTGTCGTCCGGCAGCCGCAGCGGCTTCGAGCGCACGACGCGCGTCGGCACGTAACCGCCGCACCCCTTGCGCCGGTCGTGCATGTACTGGATCTCCTCCGTGTCCCGGCCCGGGTGGTAGTACGGCGGCGGGCCGGACTCCAGCTGCTTGTCGGTGATCGGCAGGTGCAGGCGGTCGCGGAAGCGCTTGAGGTCGTCGACCGTCAGCTTCTTCATCTGGTGCGTGGCGTTGCGGCCCTCGAAGTTCGGGCCCAGCGTCCAGCCCTTGATCGTCTTGGCCAGGATGACCGTCGGCTGGCCCTTGTGCTCCAGGGCCGCCTTGTAGGCCGCGTAGATCTTCCGGTGGTCGTGACCGCCGCGGCCCAGCATCAGGATCTGGTGGTCGGTCATGTTCTCGACCATCGCGCGCAGCCGGTGGTCGTCGCCGAAGAAGTGCTCCCGGATGTACGCGCCCGACTCGGTGGCGTACGTCTGGAACTGCCCGTCCGGAGTCGTGTTCATCTTGTTGACGAGGATGCCGTCGCGGTCCTGCGCGAGCAGCGGGTCCCAGGAGCGGTCCCAGATCAGCTTGATCACGTTCCAGCCGGCGCCCCGGAAGATCGACTCCAGCTCCTGGATGATCTTGCCGTTGCCGCGCACCGGGCCGTCCAGGCGCTGCAGGTTGCAGTTGACCACGAAGGTCAGGTTGTCCAGGCCCTCCCGGGCGGCGATGGACAGCTGCCCCAGCGACTCCGGCTCGTCCATCTCGCCGTCGCCGAGGAACGCCCACACATGGGACTCGGAGGTGTCCGCGATCCCGCGCGCGAGCATGTACCGGTTCATCCGCGCCTGGAAGATCGCGGCCAGCGGGCCGAGGCCCATGGAGACCGTCGGGAACTCCCAGAAGTCCGGCATCGAGCGCGGGTGCGGATAGCTGGACAGGCCGTCCGGGTACTTCGACTTCTCCTGGCGGAAGCCGTCGAGCTGGTTCTCGCTGAGCCGGTCGAGCAGGTAGGCGCGCGCGTAGATGCCCGGGGAGGCGTGGCCCTGGAAGAAGACCTGGTCGCCGCCCTTGCCGTCGTCCTTGCCGCGGAAGAAGTGGTTGAAGCCGACGTCGTACAGCGAGGCGGAGGAGGCGAACGTGGCGATGTGGCCGCCGACACCGATGCCGGGGCGCTGGGCGCGCGAGACCATCACGGCCGCGTTCCAGCGGGTGGCGTTGAGGATCTTGCGCTCGATCTCCTCGTTGCCGGGGAAGAACGGCTCGCTCTTGGTCGGGATCGTGTTGACGTAGTCCGTGCTGCGCATCTCGGGCACGGCCACGCGGCGCTCGCGGGCCCGCTCGATCAGCCGGAGCATGAGGTACCGGGCCCGCTCCCGGCCGCGCTCGTCGACGGCGGCGTCGAGGGAGTCGAGCCACTCCTGGGTCTCTTCGGGATCGAAGTCGGGAACCTGACTCGGGAGGCCGCCAATGATGATCGGGGTGCGATCGGATCCGGAAGCCACGGCGTTCCTTACCTGTCGGAGGGCCAGTTCTTGCTCGTGCCTACTGCTGGTGCCTGCACCGCTCCCCATCGTGTACCTCGGGAGGACGTACGTCACCTCCGCCGCGGGGCCAACCGGGGCCACGGCCGGTCAAAACGCAACGATACGCCCGGGGCGTGACGCCCTCGGCAAAGTTGTTCGAGCTCCGTATCGCCGGATGATTCCCAACGGAGCAATCCGGGCACATCGGTGTGATGTGGGTGGCGCGGAATCGAGATACGGTGCGAGGAGTTGCGACGACACGGCCGGGATCGTCACCGTTTCGGCGGTCCGGACGGCCGGGTACTTGCGCGATCCGCCCCGCCCGTGTGGACTACGGCCAATGCTTCGCGCACGCGCGTGGCTGAGATATTCATCAAGACATGATCAGGAGGCAACCCGTGAGCGCGACCGCGGACCACGCGGAGGAGCGGACGAACCCTGCCGTCAGGCTGGGGTTCCAGCCCGGGCAGGTGGTCCAGGAGATCGGCTACGACGACGACGTCGACCAGGAGCTCCGCGAGGCCATCGAGGAAGCCGTCGAGGGCGACCTCATGGACGAGGACTACGACGACGTGGCCGACGCCGTTGTGCTGTGGTTCCGTGACGACGACGGCGACCTGACGGATGCGCTGGTGGATGCCACCACGTACATCGAAGAGGGGGGCGCGATCCTGCTCCTCACACCGAAGACCGGCCGTTCGGGGTACGTGGAGCCGAGTGACATCCAGGACGCGGCCACGACGGCCGGCCTGACGGCGTCGAAGAGCGTCAGCGTGGGCAAGGACTGGAGCGGCAGCCGGCTGGCCACGCCCAAGGCGGCCAAGTCGAAGAGGTGACCGCCGTCCGGGTGGGCCGGTTCTCGCCCCGGCCCGCCCGGATGCCCCGGTGATCGCTGCGTAGGGTGGGAGCCGAGCGTTCCGTGCGCTCTCACCCCGACAGCCCACCGAAGGGAAGCACGACGATGGCGATCCAGGTCGGCGACAAGGCACCCGACTTCGAGCTCAAGGACAATCACGGCCGCACCGTGAGGCTCGCGGACTTCCGCGGCGACAAGAACGTGGTCCTGCTCTTCTACCCCTTCGCCTTCACCGGCGTGTGCACCGGCGAGCTGTGCGAGCTGCGGGACAACCTGCCGAAGTTCGCCGACCGCGACACCCAGCTGCTCGCCGTCTCCAACGACTCCATCCACACCCTGCGCGTCTTCGCCGAGCAGGAGGGCCTGGAGTACCCGCTGCTCAGCGACTTCTGGCCGCACGGCAACGTCTCGCGCGCCTACGGCGTCTTCGACGAGGACAAGGGCTGCGCCGTGCGGGGCACCTTCATCATCGACAAGGAGGGTGTCGTGCGGTGGACCGTGGTCAACGGCCTGCCGGACGCGCGCGACCTGAACGACTACGTGAAGGCGCTCGACACCCTGTGAGCCGGACGAGCGTCCGACACCTGTGATCCTTCGGGTCCAGGGTCTGCGGGGGGCGGGAACCCGTCACTAGGATCGGCTCGTTGATCCCATATCCGAAGCAGGACGGGGCTCCCCGCCCCTGGACACCACATGGAGGACCCGTGGGAGTCAGCCTCAGCAAGGGCGGCAACGTATCGCTGACGAAGGAGGCCCCGGGCCTGACCGCCGTCATCGTCGGTCTGGGGTGGGACGTGCGCACCACGACCGGCTCCGACTTCGACCTCGACGCGAGCGCGCTGCTGCTGAACAACTCCGGCAAGGTCGTCAGCGACCAGCACTTCGTCTTCTTCAACAACCTCAAGAGCCCCGACGGCTCGGTCGAGCACACCGGTGACAACCTCACCGGTGAGGGCGAGGGCGACGACGAGCAGATCAAGGTCAGCCTGGCCACGGTCCCGGCCGACGTCGAGAAGATCGTGTTCCCGGTGTCGATCTACGACGCCGAGACCCGCCAGCAGTCCTTCGGCCAGGTCCGCAACGCCTTCATCCGCGTCGTCAACCAGGCCAACCAGCAGGAGATCGCCCGTTACGACCTGAGCGAGGACGCCTCCACCGAGACCGCCATGGTCTTCGGCGAGCTGTACCGGCACGGCCCGGAGTGGAAGTTCCGCGCCATCGGCCAGGGCTACGCCTCGGGGCTGCGCGGCATCGCCCAGGACTTCGGCGTCAACGTCTGACGCCCGCCGGGTGCGCGACATCGTCCGGCGCCCGCCGTTTACGGCGGGCGCCGGACGTGCAGGACAACCAGGGAAGCACCACCAGGGGAGGACCAGCATCATGGGCGTCACGCTCGCCAAGGGAGGCAACGTCTCCCTCTCCAAGGCCGCACCGAACCTCACCAATGTCATGGTCGGCCTCGGCTGGGACGCGCGTTCCACCACCGGGGCCCCCTTCGACCTGGACGCCAGCGCGCTGCTGTGCGGGGCGGACAACCGGGTCCTGGGGGACGAGTGGTTCGTGTTCTACAACCAGCTCAAGAGCCCCGACGGCTCGGTGGAGCACACTGGTGACAACCTCACCGGTGAGGGCGAGGGAGACGACGAGTCGATCCTGGTCGACCTCGGCAAGGTGCCGCTCCGGTGCGAGAAGATCATCTTCCCGGTCTCCATCCACATGGCGGACGAGCGCGGCCAGACCTTCGGCCAGGTATCCAACGCCTTCATCCGTGTGGTCAACCAGGCCGACGGCCAGGAGCTGGCGCGCTACGACCTGAGCGAGGACGCCTCCACCGAGACCGCCATGATCTTCGGCGAGCTCTACCGCTACCAGGGCGAGTGGAAGTTCCGTGCGGTCGGGCAGGGGTACGCGTCCGGACTTCGCGGTATCGCTCTAGACTTCGGAGTCAACGTTTCGTAAAGCCGGGTACGGCGCGGGGGAGACCCTCCCCCCAGACATGGTCTGGGAGGTGCCCCCACAACACGATGGGGTAACCAGTGCTTCTCAAAACCTTCGGCTGGTCGTTCGCGGTCACCGCGCTCGGCCTGGTCGCCGCGGTCTTCTACGGGGGGTGGGAGGCCTTCGGCGTCGTGGCGATCCTGGCCGTTCTCGAGATCTCGCTCTCGTTCGACAACGCCGTGGTCAACGCCGGAATCCTGAAGAAGATGAACGCCTTCTGGCAGAAGATCTTCCTCACGGTCGGCGTCCTGATCGCCGTCTTCGGCATGCGGCTGGTCTTCCCCGTCGTCATCGTGGCCATCACCGCCAAGCTCAACCCGTACGACGCGGTCCACCTCGCCCTGTCCGACAAGGACCGCTACCAGCAGCTCGTCACCGACGCCCACCCGGCGATCGCCGCCTTCGGCGGGATGTTCCTGCTCATGATCTTCCTCGACTTCATCTTCGAGGACCGGGACATACAGTGGCTGCGGTGGCTGGAGCGTCCCCTGGCCAAGCTCGGCAAGATCGACATGCTGTCGGTCTGCATCTCCCTGATCGTCCTGCTGATCACCTCCTTCACCTTCGCCGCCCACGCCCACCAGCACGGCGGCGTCCACGCCGACAAGGCGCAGACGGTCCTGATCGCCGGCATCGCCGGCCTGATCACCTACATGATCGTCGGCGGGCTGTCCGGCTACTTCGAGGACCGGCTGGAGGAAGAGGAGGAGCGCGAGCACGAGGCCGAGGAGGAGGCCGCCCGCACCGGCAAGCCGAAGCCGGCGGTGCTGATGGCCGGCCAGGCCGCGTTCTTCATGTTCCTCTACCTGGAGGTCCTGGACGCGTCCTTCTCCTTCGACGGCGTCATCGGCGCGTTCGCCATCACCAACGACATCATCATGATGGCCCTGGGCCTCGGCATCGGCGCGATGTACGTCCGGTCGCTGACCGTGTACCTGGTCCGCCAGGGCACTCTCGACGACTACGTCTACCTGGAGCACGGCGCCCACTACGCGATCGGCGCCCTGGCCGTGATCCTCATGGTCACCATCCAGTACGAGATCAACGAGGTCATCACCGGCCTCGTCGGCGTGATCCTGATCGCCCTGTCCTTCTGGTCCTCCGTGCGCCGCAACCGTGCGCTGGCGCACGCCGGCGAGGGCAGCGGGGAGAAGGCCGAGGTCTCCTCCGGGGTGTGACACCCCGGCCGGTGAGGAACGCTTCGTTCGGGGGCGGCCGGCACGGTCGGCCGCCCCCGAACGGCGCCGAGACGAGCGAGTACGCGGTACCTGGGGGCGGGAATGGGCTTCTTCGACGGACTGCTGGGCGGGCGCGCCGCCGACTTCGACTCCGGCAGCGCCTCGACCAACGCCATCGAACTGACCAGGCGGCACCAGACGGTGTCCCTCACCAAGCAGGGCGCGGCCACCGGCCACCTGCGCGTCAATCTGACCTGGCGGATGCGCACCTCCGACTTCGACGGGGCCCAGCGGACCAGCCTGCTGCGCCACCCCTTCAGGGCCCTGAAGCCGCCGGAGGTGCTCGGACACGGGCAGAGCATGGTCAACGTCGACCTCGACCTGGGCTGCCTGTACGAGCTGAGCGACGGCACCAAGGGCGTCGTCCAGCCGCTGGGCGGCTACCTGGGCGACGTCAACGCCCCGCCGTACATCAAGCTCAGCGGGGACGACCGATTCGGGTCGGCGTCCGGCGAGACGATGTACGTCAACCTCGACCACCGGGACGCCCTCAAGCGGCTGCTGGTCTTCGTGTACATCTACGACCAGACGCCGGCCTTCGACCGCACGCACGCCATCGTCACCCTCTACCCCAGCAACGGCCCGCGCATCGAGATCGGCCTCGACGAACGCCACCCCCAGGCCCGCTCGTGCGCCGTCGTGCTGATCGAGAACGTCAAGGGCGAACTCGTCGTCCGCCGCGAGGTCAAGTTCGTCTACGGCTTCCAGGGCGAACTGGACCGCCTGTACGGCTGGGGACTGCAGTGGGGCCGGGGCTACAAGGCCAAGGCCGACCGCTAGGTCCTTTTGCGGGGATCAGGCCGGATCGGGGGGCGGTGCCTGGGCCCGCGAGCCCGGCATGATCCGAACGAGCGGCCCCGGCCCCGGCTACCGCCCGATGAACTGCGGCCCCTGCGGCGGCAGCCGGAAATTCGGGTCCGGGGCCGCCGGCACCGGCACCGGCATGGGCTGAGGCTGCGGATACCCGTAGGCGGGCTGGGCCGAGGTCGGCTGCGGATACCCGTACGCCGGCTGCTGCGGCACCGCCGGCGGCAACGGCTGCGAAACCGCCGCAGGCTCCGCCTCCGACTCGTCCACCGAGATGCCGTAGTCCGTGGCGAGGCCCTTCAGGCCGTTCGAGTAGCCCTCGCCCAGCGCGCGGAACTTCCAGCCCTCCCCGCGCCGGTACAGCTCGCCGCAGATCAGGGCCGTCTCCGCGCCGGTCTCCGGCTTGATGTCGAACCGGGCCAGCGGCTCCGCGTCGGCGACCGCGGCGTCGTACAGCTGGATGCACAGGGCCGGCACCCGGTCGAAGGTGACCCCGTCCGCGGAGGCGACCAGCAGAATCCGGCCGATATCCGGCTCGATCGCGGAGAGCTCGGCCTGGATCGTGTCGGTCAGGCCCTCGGAGACGCGCTTCTTGCCCAGCCGCCACACGTTCCCGGAGGGGTGCCGGGGCTGGTTGTAGAAGACGAAGTCCGCATCCGAGCGCACACGGCCGTCGGGGCCCAGCAGCAGCGCCGAGGCGTCCACGTCCGGGACCGACTGCCCGGGCGTCCAGCGCAGCACGGCGCGCACCGTGGTGGCCTCCAGCGGGACGTTCGACCCTTTCAGCATCGCGTGCGTCATGCGGTCATCCTGCCCTCTCGGTCCTGGCCACGACAATGCGGGGGGTGGTGCCCCGACAGGGGCGAGTTACCGGAAATTCACGCCCGCGGGGAACCCCCGACATGGATCCCTACGTACTATTACCGGCCACCCTTTGCCCAATCCACAGACTCGGCTCGCAGCCCTGAGGGAGTCATATGCGTCATTTCGGGCACATCGCCCCCGAGGTGCGGCAGCGCCTCTTCCACCGGGAGCCGTGCGCGTTCACCGCCGACTCTCCGGCCCGGCTGCTCGCCTCGGCCCTGGGGGCCACGCTGTACAGCCCGGCCACGCGGCCGCGGCTCGCCGACGACATCGTCAAGCAGGCCGGAAACGGCGTGGTCTCGATGGTGCTGTGCCTGGAGGACTCGATCGACGACGCGGACGTGGTGGCGGGCGAGGAGAACCTCGTCCGGCAGTTCGCCGACCTCCACTGTCGGGCGGGAGTGGAGCCGCCCCTGCTGTTCATCCGGGTGCGCGCCCCCGAGCAGATCCCCGACCTGGTGCGCCGCCTCGGCCCGTCCGTGCGGCTGCTGTCCGGGTTCGTGCTGCCCAAGTTCACCGAAGAGCGCGGCATGCCGTTCCTGGAGGCCCTGTCCGCCGCCGAGGCCGGCTGCGGACGCCGGCTCTTCGCCATGCCGGTGCTGGAGTCCCCCGAGCTGCTGTACCGCGAGTCGCGCGTGGACACCCTGGAGGGGATCTTCCGCGCCGTCGACAAGTACCGCGACCGCGTCCTCGCGCTGCGCCTCGGCGTCACCGACTTCTGCTCGTCCTACGGGCTGCGCCGGGCCCCCGACATGACCGCCTACGACGTGCAGATCGTCGCCTCCGTGATCGCCGACGTGGTGAACATGCTGGGCCGCGCCGACGGCACCGGGTTCACGGTCACCGGACCGGTCTGGGAGTACTTCCGGGTCTCCGAGCGCATGTTCAAGCCGCAGCTGAGGCAGAGCCCCTTCCTCCAGGTGCAGGCCGTCGAGCTGCGCGAGAACCTCATCGAGCACGCCATGGACGGGCTGCTGCGGGAGATCTCCCTCGACCACGCCAACGGCCTGCTCGGCAAGACCTGCATCCATCCCTCCCACGTCCTGCCCGTGCACGCGCTGTCCGTGGTCAGCCACGAGGAGTTCAGCGACGCCCAGGACATCCTGCGGCCGGAACGCGGCGGCGGGGGTGTACTCCGGTCGGCCTACACGAACAAGATGAACGAAGTGAAGCCGCACCGCGCCTGGGCCGAGCGGACCCTGCTGCGCGCCGAGGTGTTCGGCGTCGCACGCGAGGACGTCGGGTTCGTGGAGCTGCTCGCCGCCGGGATACCCGGCTGACCCTTCCCACATCGTCCAAGGAACGCATGTCCAAGGAAGCAGTGAAGAACGCAGTGAACGACGGGGTCTGGTCCGGCAGCTGGGTCGCCGAGCGGCTCGGGGTCGAGCTCGTGGGCGACGACGGGCTGCCGGCCCTGCTCGGGCTCGCGCTGCGCCGCAACCCCAAGCGCGCCCACCTGCTGGTCTCGCACGTGCTCGGCAAGCACGTCCCGCAGTCGCCGGCCGTGGTCTACGGCCACGGCGTCCGGCTGGGCCGCAGGGTCGCCGGGCTGCTCGGCGCGCGGGAGGCGGCCCGCGCCGTCGTCCTCGGCTACGCGGAGACCGCCACCGGCCTCGGCCACGCGGTCGCCGACGGCCTCGGCACCGCCCCGTACCTGCACTCCACGCGCCGCCCCGTGCCCGGCGTCGCGCCGGCCGGCGGCTTCGAGGAGGCGCACTCCCACGCCACCTCGCATCTGCTGCTTCCCGAGGACCCCGGGCTGCTGTCCGGCGACGGGCCGCTGGTGCTGGTCGACGACGAGTTCTCCACGGGCAACACGGTCCTGAACACCATCCGCGACCTGCACGCCCGGCACCCGCGCGGCCGGTACGTGGTGGTCGCGCTGGTCGACATGCGCTCCGCGGACGACACGGCGCGCCTGCGGCGGTTCGCGCAGGAGATCGGGGCCCGGGTGGACGTGGTCGCCACCGCCTCGGGGACGGTGCGCCTGCCGGAGGGCGTGCTGGAGAAGGGGCAGGAGCTCGTCGCCGGGCACGAGTGCGCGCAGACCGCGCCCGAGCCGTCGTACGGCCGTGTGTCCCGCCTCGAACTGCACTGGCCCCGGGGCCTGCCCGACGGAGGCCGGCACGGGTTCACGCCCGCTCACCGGGCCCGGCTGGAGGCCGCGCTGCCCGCCATGGCCGCCCGAATAGCCGAGGCCCTGCCCGCGGGCGCCCGCAGCGTCCTCGTCCTCGGCTTCGAGGAGCTGATGTACGCCCCGCTGCGCCTGGCCCGCGAGCTGGAGCAGCTCGTCCCGGCCCAGGTGCGCTTCTCCACCACCACCCGCTCGCCGGTCCTCGCGGTCGACGACCCCGGCTACGCCATCCGCACCCGCCTGGTCTTCCCGGCCCACGACGACCCCGCCGACGGCCCCGGCGAGCGCTACGCCTACAACGTCGCGGGCGGCGGCTTCGACACTGTCGTCGCCGTGGTCGACTCGGCCGCCGACACCCCCGCCCTGCACGCGCCCGACGGCCTGCTGGCCCGCCTCGCGGCGCACGTCCCGCACGTCCTGTTCGCGGTCGTCCCCTCGTACGTCCCGCACGCCCCCGAAAGGCCGGCCATGCTGCCCGAGCCCCTGCGCGGCCCCGCATTCTCCTCGTACGCGCCGGAGGAGGTCGGCTGGCTGCTCCAGGACCTCTCGGACGTGACCCTGGAGGCGCCGACCGAGGAGCGGGAGGAGGCCATCCAGAGCGGCGGCGCCCACTACGCCGAGTCGCTGCCCGTGGAGTACCAGCCCAGCGAGCAGTACCAGGAGCTCTTCCACGCCGCCCTCGACGCCTGCGCCGCCCGGCTCGCCCGGGCCGTCGGCGTGGTGACGGAGACGGTCGTCGCCGAGAGGTCGCCGCGCCCGGTGCTGGTCTCGCTCGCCCGCGCGGGTACGCCGGTCGGCATCCTCATGCGCCGCTGGGCCCGGTTCCGGCACGGACTCGACCTGCCGCACTACGCCGTCTCGATCGTGCGCGGCCGGGGTATCGACGCCAACGCGCTGCGCTGGCTCGCCGCCCACCACGACCCGCGCGACGTCGTCTTCGTCGACGGCTGGACCGGCAAGGGCGCCATCACCCGTGAACTCGCCGAGGCGGTCGCCGAGTTCGAGGCGAAGGAGGGCGTCACCGGCTTCGACCCGGAGATCGCCGTGCTCGCCGACCCGGGCTCCTGCGTACGCACCTACGGCACCCGCGAGGACTTCCTCATCCCCTCCGCCTGCCTCAACTCCACGGTCTCCGGCCTGATCTCGCGCACGGTGCTGCGCGCCGACCTGGTGGGCCCGGACGACTTCCACGGCGCGAAGTTCTACCGCGAACTGGCCGGCGCCGACGTCTCCGTCGCCTTCCTCGACGCCGTCGCCGCCCGCTTCCCCGAGGTGTCCGACACCGTGGACGAGGCGGTCAAGGAGCTGATGGCCGAGGACCGCACCCCCACCTGGGCGGGCTGGCGCGCCGTCGAGCGGATCAGCGAGGAGTACGGCATCCACGACGTGAACCTGGTCAAGCCCGGCGTCGGCGAGACCACCCGGGTGCTGCTGCGCCGCGTGCCGTGGCGGATCCTGGCCCGGGCCGGGGCGGGCGCCGACCTGGACCACGTCCGGCTGCTCGCCGAGCAGCGCGGGGTGCCGGTCGAGGAGGTGGACGACCTGCCGTACACCTGCGTCGGCCTGATCCACCCCCAGTACACCCGGGGCGCCACCGGCGCCGACGGCCGGGCGGTGAACCCCTGATGCCGGTGCTGGTGGCGAGCGACCTCGACCGTACGCTGATCTACTCCTCCGCGGCCCTGGCGCTGACCATGCCGGACGCGCGGGCGCCCCGGCTGCTGTGCGTGGAGGTGCACGAGAGCAGGCCGCTGTCGTACATGACCGAGACGGCGGCCCAGTTGCTGACCGACCTCGGCGACTCGGCCGTCTTCGTGCCGGCCACGACCCGCACCCGCAAGCAGTACCAGCGCATCAACCTGCCCGGCCCGCCCCCGAAGTACGCGATCTGCGCCAACGGCGGCCATCTGCTGGTCGACGGCGCCACGGACCACGGCTGGCACGCCGGTGTGCAGGCCCGGCTCGCCGACGAGTGCGCCCCGCTCCAGGAGGTCCACGAGCATCTGCTGCGGGCCGCGGACCCGGTGTGGGTGCGCAAGCACCGGGTCGCCGAGGACCTCTTCACCTACCTCGTCGTCGAACGCGAGCTGCTGCCCGAGGAGTGGGTGAAGGAGCTGGCGGCGTGGGCGGAGAACCGCGGCTGGACCGTCTCCCTGCAGGGCCGCAAGATCTACGCCGTGCCCAAGCCGCTCACCAAGAGCGCCGCCGTCCGCGAGGTGGTCCGCCGCGCCGGCGCCGACCTCGTCCTGGCCGCCGGCGACTCCCTCCTGGACGCGGACCTGCTGCTGGCCGCCGACCGGGGCTGGCGCCCGGGCCATGGCGAACTCGCGGACACGGACTGGGCGGCGCCGCGGATCGCCGCGCTGCCCGAACGAGGGGTGCTGGCGGGGGAGCGGATCGTGCGGGAGTTCCTGCGGGCGACCGCACAGCG
>NZ_JBLEBI010000072.1:0-30491 GCF_047340315.1 Streptomyces sp. AF1A | reverse complement strand
GGAGATGCCGGTGGAGGAGGAGCCGGACACCTCGGTGCGCGACCGGCTGGCCGCCGACGGCGCCAATGCGCGGCAGACCGAGATGGAGGCCCGGCTACAGGTCCGCACGCACGAGGAGCGGGTCAAGGGGCTCGCCGGGCGGGCCGACTCGCTCGACCGGGCCGCCCGCGCGGAACGCGAGGCACGCGCGCGTGCCGAGCAGCGCCGGGCCCGGCTGCGGCACGAGGCGGCCGTGGCCCAGGCCGTCGCCTCCGGCGCCCGGCAGCTGCTCGCGCACATCGAGGTCTCCCTCGCCCGGGCCGAGCAGGAACGTACCGCCGCCGAGGCCGCCAAGGCCCGGCGCGAGCAGGAGCTGACGGCCGCGCGCACCGCCGGCCGTGAACTGAAGGCCGAACTCGACAAGTTGACGGATTCGGTGCACCGCGGCGAGGTACTCGGCGCCGAGAAGCGGCTGCGCATAGAGCAGCTGGAGACCAAGGCGCTGGAGGAGTTGGGTGTCGAACCGGAGGGGCTGGTGGCGGAGTACGGCCCGCACCAGCCCGTGCCGCCCTCGCCCCCCGCCGAGGGCGAGACGCTGCCGGAGGACCCCGAGCACCCCCGCAACCAGCCGCGCCCCTTCGTGCGTGCCGAGCAGGAGAAGCGGCTCAAGGCCGCCGAGCGGGCGTACCAGCAGCTGGGCAAGGTCAACCCGCTGGCCCTGGAGGAGTTCGCGGCGCTGGAGGAGCGGCACAAGTTCCTCAGCGAGCAGCTGGAGGACCTGAAGAAGACCCGTGCCGACCTGCTGCAGGTGGTGAAGGAGGTCGACGAGCGCGTCGAGCAGGTCTTCACCGAGGCCTACCGGGACACGGCCCGCGAGTTCGAGGGCGTCTTCAGCCGGCTGTTCCCCGGCGGTGAGGGACGGCTCGTGCTCACCGACCCCGACAACATGCTCACCACGGGCGTCGACGTCGAGGCGCGTCCCCCGGGCAAGAAGGTCAAGCGGCTCTCCCTGCTCTCCGGCGGCGAGCGCTCGCTGACCGCCGTGGCGCTGCTGGTGTCGATCTTCAAGGCGCGGCCGAGCCCGTTCTACGTCATGGACGAGGTCGAGGCGGCCCTGGACGACACCAACCTCCAGCGGCTGATCCGGATCATGCAGGAGCTGCAGGAGGCGTCCCAGCTGATCGTGATCACGCACCAGAAGCGGACGATGGAGGTCGCCGACGCGCTCTACGGCGTGTCGATGCAGGGCGACGGCGTCTCCAAGGTGATCTCGCAGCGCCTTCGTTAGCCGAACACCACCCAAGACCATCCGACTCTGTGTTCAAGAGGTGAACGTAGAGACCTTTGCCGTATCGAAGAATTCACAGCCTTACGGGTATTGACTTCGATACTTGAACACATAGTCTCTCCAGCGTTGCTTTTACCTTCAGGTCTTACCTGCAAGGGCTCACCCCCCACGCGGCAGCGTTGCCGCGGCCCGAGGAGATACACGTGACCAGCACGACGCAGGCACCACCGTCAGGAGCCAGGACGGCCCATCCCGAGCATCTCGGGCACGTCATCTTCATCGCGGCGGCTGCCGCCATGGGCGGCTTCCTCTTCGGTTACGACAGCTCCGTCATCAACGGTGCCGTCGAGGCCATCCGGGACCGGTACGACATCGGTTCCGCGGCGCTTGCCCAGGTCATCGCCATCGCCCTGATCGGCTGTGCCATCGGTGCCGCCACGGCGGGTCGCATAGCCGACCGCATCGGCCGCATCCGCTGCATGCGGATCGCCGCAGTCCTGTTCACGATCAGCGCCGTCGGCTCCGCGCTGCCCTTCGCCCTGTGGGACCTCGCCCTGTGGCGCATCGTCGGCGGCTTCGCCATCGGCATGGCCTCCGTGATCGGCCCGGCCTACATCGCCGAGGTCGCCCCGCCCGCCTACCGCGGCCGGCTCGGCTCCTTCCAGCAGGCCGCGATCGTCGTCGGCATCGCCATCTCCCAGCTGGTCAACTGGGGCCTGCTCAACGCCGCCGACGGCAAGCAGCGCGGCCACCTGATGGGCCTGGAGGCCTGGCAGGTCATGCTCGGCGTGATGGTGATCCCGGCTGTGCTCTACGGCATGCTGTCCTTCGCGATCCCGGAGTCCCCGCGCTTCCTGCTCTCCGTCGGCAAGCGTGACCGCGCCAAGGAGATCCTCGCCGAGGTCGAGGGCGGGAACACCGACCTGGACGGGCGCGTCGCCGAGATCGAGCTGGCGATGAGGAGCGAGCACAGGTCCACCTTCAAGGACCTGCTCGGCGGCGGCTTCTTCTTCAAGCCGATCGTCTGGGTCGGCATCGGCCTGTCGGTCTTCCAGCAGTTCGTCGGCATCAACGTCGCGTTCTACTACTCCTCGACGCTGTGGCAGTCGGTCGGTGTCGACCCGACGGACTCGTTCTTCTACTCCTTCACGACGTCGATCATCAACATCCTCGGCACCGTGATCGCGATGATCTTCGTGGACCGCGTCGGCCGCAAGCCGCTCGCGCTCATCGGCTCGATCGGCATGGCCGTCGGCCTGGCCCTGGAGGCCTGGGCGTTCTCGTCCCACCTGGTCGACGGCAGGCTCCCCGCCACCCAGGGCTGGGTCGCGCTGATCGCCGCCCACGGGTTCGTGCTCTTCTTCGCCCTCTCCTGGGGTGTGGTCGTCTGGGTCATGCTCGGCGAGATGTTCCCGAACCGGATCCGCGCCGCCGCCCTGGGCGTGGCCGCCGCCGCGCAGTGGATCGCCAACTGGGCCATCACCGCGAGCTTCCCGTCGCTGGCCGACTGGAACCTGTCCGGCACCTACGTGATCTACACGGTCTTCGCCGCGCTCTCCATCCCGTTCGTCCTGAAGTTCGTCAAGGAGACGAAGGGCAAGTCGCTGGAGGAGATGGGCTGAGCGGCCCCCGAACCCGGGGAGAAGGGCCAAGTCCCCGCTGCCCCTCTCCCCGCACCGTCCGCCGCCCCCGGCCCGGCCACTGCCCGGACCGGGGGCGGCGCGCGTCGTACGCGACGGTCGGGACACGTCCCCGGTGCCCCGGCCGGGCCGGCGGACGCCGTCGCGATCAGCCGCCCAGTGCCGGAAGCACCCCCTGCGCGAACAGCCGCAGGCTGCGCCACCCCTCCTCCACCGGCATGCCGCCCGCCAGCGGATGCAGGACGAGGCTGTCGGCGCCCAGCGCGACGCACTCGCCCGGCGTGAGGACGCGGTACACGCCCTCCGCGCGCAGCTCCTCCACCGTCGTGGCCGCCGACCTCACGGCCGACCGGATCTGCCCGGACTGCCAGGAGGCGTACGTCCGCGCCTCGTGCAGAAAGTGCGTGCCGTACTGCGCCCAGGCCCGGTCCGGGTCCTCGGACAGGTGCAGCAGCGGGGTCTCGGCGGCCGGCATCATGGTCCAGCCCTCGGTGCCGTACTCGGCGAGCCTCTCCTTGTAGTACGCCTCAAGCTCCGGCAGATGCGCGCTGGGGAAGAACGGCAGGCCCAGGCGGGCCGCCCGGCGGGCGGCGGCCTTCGAGGAGCCGCCGACCAGCAGCAGGGGGTGCGGGTCGGTGTACGGGCGCGGGGTGAGCCGTACCGTGCGCCCCCGGTACGCGAACTCCTCGCCGGACCACGCCTTCAGCAGCGTCTCCAGCAGTTCGTCCTGCAGCCGGCCGCGCCGCCGCCAGTCCACGCCGAACAGGTCGTACTCCTCGGGCCGATAGCCGATCCCGGCCACCGTCACGAGCCGTCCGCCGCTCAGCAGGTCCAGCACGGAGATCTCCTCGGCCAGCCGGAGCGGATCGTGCAAGGGGCCGATGACCGCCGACACGGTCACCGCGATCCTCCGGGTCGCCCCGAACACCGCGCCCGCGAAGGCGAACGGCGACGGCAGCCAGTTGTCGTCCGCGCCGTGGTGCTCCTCGGTCTGCACGGTGCCGATCCCGTGC
The DNA here is from genome assembly GCF_047340315.1 of Streptomyces sp. AF1A. NCBI lineage: Bacteria > Bacillati > Actinomycetota > Actinomycetes > Kitasatosporales > Streptomycetaceae > Streptomyces > Streptomyces sp. AF1A. Next base: position 26,571 of record NZ_JBLEBI010000072.1, on the reverse strand, counting down.
TCGTCCGCGTACGCGGCCATCTCCAGGGCGGCGCGGTAGCGGGCGGAGAGCTCGGCGGGGGCGGCGCCGGGCGCGACGAGGTTGAAACGGACGACCGTGACGGGCATGGGAACTCCCCCTCCGGTGCGAGGCGCGGTGGAGGGGGACATTAGCTGACGGGGTGTCAGATATCCAGGGCGGGCGGCCCCGCCCGGTCAGACCGCCGCGGTCACGCGCTCCTCGGCCGGCTCCGCGGAGGGCGCGGGGACGGCACCCGTCGGCTTCGGCAGGACCAGGTACAGCAGCCCGGAGATCACGATCGTGGCGACCCAGCCGAGGCCGTACCGGCCGATGACGTTGTTCTTCGCGAGCGGGCCGGTGAACCAGTCCGAGGTGGTGAACGTCAGGCCCGACACCAGGCCGGTCGCCCAGGCGGCCACGGCCGCGGGGGAGAAGCCGCCCCGGTACCAGTACGCGCTGGTGGGGGTGGTGTCCGACAGGGCCGCGCCGTCGTACTCGAGCGGTCGGGATCCAGCTCACGCCGCCGGCCGCGATCATGCCGATGCCGGTAATCACCGCGGCCGTGGAGCCGGCGCCGTGGTGCGCCACCTTCGGCCAGTCGGTGTTCGCCGCCAGATGGACCAGGACCAGCACCGAGAACAGCCCGAAGAGATACGTCGCGTACGTGTTGCACTTCCGCACGGCGTTGATGCCGAGCCCCGAGATCGCGAACGTCGCCACGACGAACCCCAGCAGCATCACCAGGTCGAGCGCGCCGTCGGCCTTGATGCCGAACATGACGTCCAGGACGGTGAGCATCGCGTAGGCGCCGGTGACCGCGTTGATCGTCTCCCAGCCCCAGCGGGCCACCCAGATCAGCGAGCCGGGCAGCAGGTTCCCGCGCTGCCCGAAGACCGCGCGCGACAGCGCCATGCCGGGCGCCCCGCCCCGCTTGCCGGCGATGCCGATCAGCCCGACCAGGCCGTACGGCACGACGGGTGCGGCCACCGCGACGACCAGCGCCTGCCGGATGTCCAGGTGGTAGGCGACGACCAGGCTCGCGCCCATCGTCAGCAGCAGCACGCTGATGTTGGCGCCCACCCAGGTGGGGAACAGGTCGCGGGTCCGTCCGGTGCGCTCGTGCTCCGGGACCTGCTCGATGCCGCGGGTCTCGAGGGCGCCATCGGTCTCGACGGTTTTGCTCATGGAGGAGGGTGCCTGAGGGTGGGGGGAGGGGGCGGTCGGACCCCGCGCGCGTCGTCAGGGCCCCCGCCATCCTACTTTGTTGCGACTCATCGGTTTAAGTGGCGTTTTGAGTGGCGTTTGTCTCCGGGGCGACGTCACAAGCCGGGTGCGGCGCACCCCATGGCCGATACTGGACGCGTTATGGAAACCGTCATCCTTGCTGTAGTCATCGCCGTGGTCGTGCTCGCGGCCCTCGGCGGGCTGGTGGTCGGCAGCCGGCGCCGGAAGCCGCTGCCCCCGCCCCCGCCCAAGGCGCCCGACATCACCGCGCCCCCGGCCGAGCCGCACGTCGGCGACGAGGCCGAGACGCCGCGCGACGAACCGCGCCGGACGATCGAGGAGGTGGATCTCCCGGGCGGCCCCGCACCGGTCGTCATCGAGGAGGAGCCGCCCGTTGTCGAGGCTCCCGCGATCGAGATCCCGGAGCCCACCGAAGGCCGCCTGGTCCGCCTGCGCGCCCGCCTGTCCCGCTCGCAGAACGCCCTCGGCAAGGGCCTGCTCACGCTGCTCTCGCGTGAGCACCTCGACGAGGACACCTGGGAGGAGATCGAGGACACGCTGCTCACCGCCGACGTCGGCGTGCAGCCCACCCAGGAGCTGGTCGAGCGGCTGCGCGAGCGCGTCAAGGTGCTCGGCACCCGCACCCCGCAGGAGCTGCGCGGCCTGCTGCGCGACGAGCTGCTCACGCTGGTCGGCACCGACCTGGACCGCACGGTCAGGACCGAGCCCGAGGACCGCAAGCCCGGCATTGTGATGATCGTCGGCGTCAACGGCACCGGCAAGACCACCACCACCGGCAAGCTCGCGCGCGTGCTCGTGGCCGACGGACGCACCGTGGTGCTCGGCGCCGCCGACACCTTCCGAGCCGCCGCCGCCGACCAGCTGCAGACCTGGGGCGAGCGCGTCGGCGCCCACACCGTGCGCGGCCCCGAGGCCGGCGACCCCGCCTCCGTGGCCTTCGACGCGGTCAAGGAGGGCAAGGAGATGGGGGTCGACGTCGTCCTCATCGACACCGCCGGCCGCCTGCACACCAAGACCGGCCTCATGGACGAGCTGGGCAAGGTCAAGCGTGTGGTCGAGAAGCACGCGCCGCTGGACGAGGTGCTGCTCGTCCTGGACGCCACGACCGGACAGAACGGTCTCGTGCAGGCCCGGGTCTTCGCCGAGGTCGTGGACATCACCGGCATCGTGCTGACCAAGCTGGACGGTACGGCCAAGGGCGGCATCGTCGTCGCGGTCCAGCGTGAGCTGGGCGTGCCGGTCAAGCTGGTCGGGCTCGGCGAGGGCGCGGACGATCTGGCGCCGTTCGAGCCGGAGGCGTTCGTGGACGCCCTGATCGGTGACTGAGCAGGGGGTGGCCTCCACCCCCTGCCCGTCGAGAAGCGCCCGTCCCAAGGTGCAGTAGGGACGGGCGCTTCGCCTGTGCGGGCGCGTGTGCCGCCTGCAGCCAGGTGCGTCTGCTGCCCGTGACGCCGCCCGTGGCGCCTGTGGCCCGTGGCGCTTGCCGCCCGTGCGCCTACGCCCGGGCCCTGGACCGGTGGGCCACATACGCCAGCGTGCCCAGCAGCAGCCGGGCCGCCGGGGGCCGGGTCGCGCAGTCCAGGGCGGGCGGGCGCAGCCAGCGCACCGGTCCCAGGCCGGCCCGGTCCGAGGGCGGCGCGGTGATGTGCGTACCGGGCCCGAGCCCGCGCAGGTCCAGGGCGCCCGGGTCGTCCCAGCCCATGCGGTAGAGCAGCCGGGGCAGCTCGGCGGCGGCGCCGGGCGCGACGAGGAAGTGGGCGCGGCCCTCGGGGGTGGCGGTCACCGGGCCGACGGGGAGCCCCATGCGCTCCAGGCGGACCAGGGCGCGGCGGCCGGCGGGCTCGGACACCTCGACGACGTCGAACGCGCGCCCGACCGGCAGCATCACCGAGGCTCCCGGGAACTCGGCCCAGGCCTTGGTCACCTCGTCCAGCGTGGCGCCGGCCGGCACCTCGGGCGCGAAGTCGAGCGGATGCGCGCCCGGCGCGGGGCAGTCGGCGGTCCCGCAGGAGCAGACGCCCGCCCCGGCCCGTGCGCCCGGCACCACGTCCCAGCCCCACAGCCCGGTGAACTCGGCGACGGCGGTGCACTCCGAGGACCGGCCGCGCCGGCGTGTGCCGGAGCGGATCTCGCGAATGCCGCCGATCGTGAAGCCCATGCCCCCTCCAACGGGTCCAGCGCGCCGGTGGTTACGACACGGAACGAGACGGAAGCGGAACGTAACGCTACGGCTCGGCCTTCCCGAGGTGCCGGGAGGTCAAGGCGGCGCCCGGAAGCACACCTGGTGGCGCGCCGAAGCACATGCGCCCCCAGCGCGCATCACTCCGCCCACTTCCAGCCGTCCTATGTCAAGTGAATCGCGCGCAGGCCACCGTGAGTTCATTCGATGGGGTGGCGAATGGTGGCGATTCCGGGATCCCGGTGGCTGAGCCGGTGATCGTAGGATTACTGTGAGTGCGCGAGGCCTGGGGGCACATGCACTCATGGGTATGCCGGAGGCAAGCCGTCAGCTCGTTCGAAGGGTGAGAACCGGCGGACGGGAGGCCGTATTCACCGGCATCCTGATAGGGCTTGGCGCACTCGGCGACAAGTGGTCTCAGGGATGGGGGCGTTCCAGTGGGCGGCAACGGCGGTAGCGGGACGAACGCTGACAAGCGCCCCAACGAGCTGCTCGGCTCGTGGTTCGTGCGCAGCGGCTGGTCCAAGGGCGAGCTGGCCCGCCAGGTGAACCGGCGGGCACGGCAGCTGGGCGCCAACCACATCTCCACCGACACCTCGCGCGTGCGCCGCTGGCTCGACGGGGAGAACCCGCGCGAACCGATCCCGCGCATCCTCTCGGAGCTGTTCTCCGAGCGCTTCGGCTGCGTGGTCTCCATCGAGGACCTCGGGCTGCGCGCCGTCCGCCAGTCACCCTCCGCGTCCGGTGTCGACCTGCCCTGGACCGGCCCGCAGACGGTCGCCCTGCTGGGCGAGTTCTCGCGCAGCGACCTGATGCTCGCCCGGCGCGGCTTCCTCGGCACCTCCCTGGCGCTGTCCGCGGGGCCCTCCCTGATCGAGCCCATGCAGCGCTGGCTCGTGCCCGCCCTGGGCGGCCCCACCGCGCCCGAGCCCGATCAGGTCCTCGACACCCGCAGGCCGGGCCGGCTGTCCAAGCCCGAGCTGGACCTGCTGGAGTCGACCACGCGGATGTTCCGCCAGTGGGACGCCCAGTGCGGGGGCGGGCTGCGCCGCAAGGCGGTCGTCGGCCAGCTGCACGAGGTCACCGACCTCCTCCAGGAACCCCAGCCCGAGGCCACCACCCGCAAGCTCTTCAAGGTCGCCGCCGAGCTCGCCGAACTGGCCGGATGGATGTCGTACGACGTGGGCCTGCAGCCCACCGCGCAGAAGTACTTCGTGCTCGCCCTGCACGCCGCCAAGGAGGCCGGGGACCGGCCGCTGGGCTCCTACATCCTCTCCAGCATGAGCCGCCAGATGATCCATCTGGGCCGGCCCGACGACGCCCTGGAGCTGATCCATCTCGCCCAGTACGGCAGCCGCGACTGCGCGAGCCCGCGGACCCAGTCGATGCTGTATGCGATGGAGGCCCGGGCGTACGCCAACATGGGCCAGCCCGGCAAGACCAAGCGCGCGGTCCGCATGGCCGAGGACACCTTCGCCGAGGCCCACGAGTGGGACGAGCCGGACCCCGACTGGATCCGCTTCTTCTCCGAGGCCGAACTGTACGGCGAGAACTCCCACTCCTTCCGCGACCTCGCGTACGTCGCCGGCCGCAGCCCCGCCTACGCCTCCCTGGCCGAGCCGCTCATGCAGCGGGCGGTGGAGCTGTTCGCCAAGGACGCCGAGCACCAGCGGTCGTATGCGCTGAACCTGATCGGCATGGCCACCGTGCACCTGTTGCAGCGCGAACCCGAGCGCGGCACCGAGTACGCCTCTCAGGCCATGAGCATCGCCAAGAAGGTCCGCTCCGAGCGTGTGAACACCCGTATCCGAAAGACGGTCGACGCGGCCGTCCGCGACCACGGCGATCTCGCCGCCGTGATCGATCTCAGCGAGCAGCTCGCCACCGACCTCCCGGAGAGCGTCGAGGCCGTCTGACCGCCCCACCACCCATGCCCCGGCCGCGGCCGGTCCTCCCGAACTGCCCGACTCGGCTCCCCCATCGCCAGGTCATCGAGAGGCCCGCCGCGGCCGGTCTGTCGTGTGCGCCCGAACCGGCGCCGCTTCCGCGGATGCGGTGGCCCGCCGTCGTGGCTCCTCACCTGATGGTGGAGGTCGCGTTCATGATGACTGCGTGACGATAACGATCGGCGCACCCGTCGTCCCGCGGTTCATCCAGGCGTAACAAGCAGGGCGCCCTTGTCACCCCGGCGAAACAACGAGGGGCTTGAACCGAAACCGCGCTGCGCCAGTCTCGTGGCGCATAACCGGCCGCCCCCACCACCCGCCGGACCGCTCAGGCACCGCCCGCACAGGGCCGTACCAACCGACGAGGAGACGCCGATGGCACCAGCCGTCATGCTTGCGGCGGACGCACCCAAGCTGTCGTCCGCCAACACAGGCTTCATGCTCATTGCTTCCGCCCTGGTGCTGATCATGACGCCGGGTCTCGCCTTCTTCTACGGGGGCATGGTCCGAGTCAAGAGCACCCTGAACATGCTGATGATGAGCTTCATCAGCATGGGGATCGTCACCATCCTGTGGGTGCTGTACGGCTTCTCCCTCGCCTTCGGCACCCACAACAGCCTCATCGGCTGGGACCCCGACTGGCTGGGCCTGCGCAGGATCGGCCTGACGGAGCTCTGGCCCGGCTACACCATCCCCGTCTTCGTGTTCATGGTCTTCCAGATGATGTTCGCGATCATCACGCCGGCCCTGATCAGCGGCGCCCTCGCGGACCGCGTCAAGTTCTCGGCCTGGTCGCTGTTCATCGCCCTCTGGCTGACCATCGTCTACGTCCCGGTCGCCCACTGGGTCTGGGGCGCGGACGGCTGGGCCTACAAGCTCGGCGTGATCGACTTCGCGGGCGGTACGGCGGTCCACATCAACGCGGGTGCGGCGGCCCTGGGCGTCATCCTCGTCATCGGCAAGCGCGTCGGCTTCAAGAAGGACCCGATGCGCCCGCACAGCCTGCCGCTGGTCATGCTCGGCGCCGGCCTGCTGTGGTTCGGCTGGTTCGGCTTCAACGCGGGTTCCTGGCTCGGCAACGACGACGGCGTCGGCGCGCTGATGTTCGTCAACACGCAGGTCGCGACGGCCGCCGCCATGCTGGCCTGGCTCGCCTACGAGAAGATCCGCCACGGCGCGTTCACCACGCTGGGCGCCGCCTCCGGCGCGGTCGCCGGCCTGGTCGCGATCACCCCGTCCGGCGGCGCGGTCTCCCCGCTCGGCGCGATCGCCGTCGGCGCCGTCGCCGGAGTCGCCTGCGCCGCGGCCGTGGGCCTGAAGTTCAGGTTCGGCTACGACGACTCGCTCGACGTCGTCGGCGTCCACATGGTCGGCGGCATCATCGGCTCCCTGCTCATCGGCTTCTTCGCCACCGGCAAGGGCCAGTCCACCGCGACGGGGGTCCTCTACGGCCACCACACCTGGACCCAGCTGTGGAAGCAGTGCGCCGGCGTCGGCGCGGTCCTCGCCTACTCCCTGATCGTCTCCGCGGTCCTCGCCTTCCTGCTCGACAAGACCATCGGGATGCGCGTCACCCAGGACGAGGAGATCTCCGGCATCGACCAGGCGCAGCACGCCGAGACCGCATACGACTTCAGCGGCGCCGGCGGCGGCGTCCTCGGCTCCGCCGCACCCGCCCCGACCCCGGCCGCCACGCAGAACAAGAAGGTGGATGCATGAAGCTCATCACCGCCGTCGTGAAGCCCCACCGGCTCGACGAGATCAAGGAGGCCCTGCAGGCCTTCGGCGTCCACGGTCTGACGGTCACCGAGGCCAGCGGGTACGGCCGGCAGCGCGGCCACACCGAGGTGTACCGCGGGGCGGAGTACACCGTCGACCTGGTCCCCAAGATCCGCATCGAGGTTCTGGCCGAGGACGACGACGCCGAGCAGCTCGTCGAGGTCATCGTCAAGGCGGCCCGCACCGGCAAGATCGGTGACGGCAAGGTGTGGTCCCTGCCGGTCGAGACGGCCGTACGGGTCCGCACCGGCGAGCGCGGCCCGGACGCGCTCTGAACAGCAGCAACGGAACAGGAGTCGCTGGGTGACGGGTACGGATGTGCGGACAGAACCGGAAGGCTCGGGACCCGGCGGCTACGCGGCGGCCCGGCTGCGCCTCCTCACCGAGGGGGCGCGGTCCGGGCCGCCGCGCCGTGCGGCCCTCGCCACACTGACCGACGACTGGCTCGCCGGGCTGTTCGCCGCGGCGGCCGGTCCCGCGCACGGCGTCTGCCTCGTCGCCGTCGGCGGCTACGGCCGCGGTGAGCTGTCCCCGCGCAGCGACCTGGACCTCCTGCTGCTGCACGACGGCTCCGACCCCACCGCCGTCGCCGCCGTCGCCGACCGCCTCTGGTATCCCGTCTGGGACCTCGGCCTCGCCCTGGACCACTCGGTGCGCACCCCCGGCGAGGCCCGCAAGACCGCCGGCGAGGACCTGAAGGTCCAGCTCGGCCTGCTGGACGCCCGCCACCTCGCCGGCGACCTCGGCCTCACCACGGCACTGCGCACCGCTGTCCTCGCCGACTGGCGCAACCAGGCTCCCAAGCGCCTGCCCGAGCTGCAGGAGCTGTGCGCCGAGCGCGCCGCGCGCCAGGGCGAGCTGCGGTACCTGCTGGAGCCCGACCTGAAGGAGGCCCGCGGCGGTCTGCGTGACGCCACCGCCCTGCGGGCCGTGGCCGCCTCCTGGCTCGCTGACGCCCCGCGCGAGGGTCTCGCGGACGCCCGACGGCGCCTGCTCGATGTGCGGGACGCGCTCCACCTGGCCACCGGCCGCGCGACCGACCGGCTCGCGCTGCAGGAGCAGGACCAGGTGGCCGCCGAGCTGGGCCTCTTGGACGCCGACACGCTGCTGCGGCAGGTGTACGAGGCGGCGCGCGTCATCGCGTACGCCGGCGATGTCACCTGGCGCGAGGTGGGGCGCGTGCTGCGCTCGCGTGCCGTCCGGCCGCGGCTGCGCGCCATGCTGGGCGGGAAACCGGTCGCCGAGCGCTCCCCGCTCGCCGAGGGAGTCGTGGAGCAGGACGGCGAGGTGGTGCTGGCCCGCGCCGCACGCCCCGAACGCGACCCCGTGCTCCCGCTGCGCGCCGCGGCCGCCGCGGCCCAGGCCGGCCTCCCGCTCTCCCTGCACGCCGTACGGCGCATGGCCGCCACCGTGCGCCCGCTGTCCACGCCCTGGCCCGCCGAGGCCCGCGAGCAGCTGGTGACCCTGCTCGGCTCCGGCCGCCCGACCGTCGAGGTCTGGGAGGCCCTGGAGGCCGAGGGCCTGATCAGCCGCATGCTGCCCGACTGGGAGCGGGTGCGCTGCCGCCCCCAGCGCAACGCCGTCCACATCTGGACCGTCGACCGGCACCTGATCGAGACCGCCGTCCGCGCCTCCGCGCTCACCCGCCGCGTCAGCCGCCCCGACCTCCTCCTGGTCGCCGCCCTGCTGCACGACATCGGCAAGGGATGGCCCGGCGACCACTCCGTGGCCGGCGAGATCATCGCCGGGGACGTGGCCGCCCGGATCGGCTTCGACCGCGCGGACGCGAACGTCCTGTCGGCCCTCGTCCGCCACCACCTGCTGCTGGTCGAGACGGCCACGCGCCGCGATCTGGACGACCCGGCCACGGTCCGCTCGGTCGCCGAGGCGGTCGGCACCCAGAGCACGCTGGAGCTGCTGCACGCCCTCACCGAGGCGGACGCCCTCGCCACCGGCCCGGCGGCCTGGTCCTCCTGGCGCGGCTCCCTCGTCGCCGACCTGGTCCGGCGTGTGTCCGCGGTCCTCGCCGGGAACGCCCCCGACGAGCAGCCCGAGCCGGCCGCGCCCACGGCCGAGCAGGAACGCCTGGCCATCGAGGCCTTCCGCACCCGCGGCCCGGTCCTCGCGCTGCGCGCGCAGACCGAACCGGTCGTCGAGGCGGAGCCCGCCGCAGAGCCGGAACCCCTCGGCGTGGAACTGCTCGTGGCCGTACCCGACCAACCCGGCGTGCTGCCGGCGGTCGCCGGCGTCCTCGCCGTGCACCGACTGACCGTCCGCACCGCGGAGCTGCGCGCCGTGCGCCTGCCGGACGACGTCGACGAGGGCGCGGTGCTGCTGCTCAACTGGCGGGTGGCCGCCGAGTACGGCTCCCTGCCCCAGGCGGCCCGCCTGCGCGCCGACCTGGTCCGCGCCCTGGACGGCTCCCTGGACGTGGCCGGCCGCCTCGCCGAACGGGACGCCGCCTACCCGCGCCGCCGCGGCTGGGCGGCCCCGCCGCCCCGGGTGACCGTGGCCCCGGCGGCCTCCCACCACGCCACCGTGATCGAGGTCCGCACCCAGGACGCCCCCGGCCTGCTGTACCGGATCGGCATGGCCCTGGAGAAGGCGGGGGTGCGGGTGCGGAGCATGCACGTGAGCACGCTGGGCTCCAACGCCGTCGACGCCTTCTACGTCACGACCGGCGCGGGCGAACAGCTGCCCCGGCAGGACGCGGGATCCCTGGCACGGGCGCTGGAGGAGACGCTGCGGGCGTGACGCCGCCGGTCTGTGTCCGTTGGCCAGGCGTACTCCCCGCCGACGCGGGGGTGATCCGGTCGCGCTGAGCCGGTCGGACAGCGTGTCCAACTGCTCCCCGCAGCTGCGGGGAGCAGCCCCCGTCCGCCGGGACCAGCGGACGGGGGCGGATTACTCGCGGAGCCGGATACCCTGGAGGGCAGCCGAGAACGCCCCCGACTCCCGAGGACCGACGCCGCCGTGTTCGACACTCTCTCCGACCGCTTGTCAGCTACTTTCAAGTCCCTCCGGGGCAAGGGCAGGCTGTCCGAGGCGGACATCGACGCCACCGCCCGCGAGATCCGCATCGCGCTCCTCGAAGCCGATGTGGCCCTGCCCGTCGTGCGCTCGTTCATCAAGAACGTCAAGGAGCGGGCCCTCGGCGCCGAGGTCTCGCGCGCGCTGAACCCGGCCCAGCAGGTCCTCAAGATCGTCAATGACGAGCTGGTCACGATCCTCGGCGGCGAGACCCGGCGGCTCCGCTTCGCCAAGCAGCCCCCCACCGTGATCATGCTGGCGGGTCTGCAGGGTGCCGGTAAGACCACCCTCGCGGGCAAGCTCGGCATGTGGCTCAAGGAGCAGGGCCACTCCCCGCTGCTGGTCGCCTGTGACCTGCAGCGCCCGAACGCCGTCAACCAGCTGAGCGTCGTCGCCGAGCGCGCCGGCGTCGCGGTCTACGCCCCGGAGCCGGGCAACGGCGTCGGCGACCCGGTCAAGGTCGCCAAGGACTCCATCGACTTCGCGAGGACGAAGGTCCACGACATCGTGATCGTGGACACCGCCGGCCGCCTCGGCATCGACGCCGAGATGATGCAGCAGGCCGCGGACATCCGGGACGCGGTCTCGCCGGACGAGATCCTGTTCGTCGTCGACGCGATGATCGGTCAGGACGCCGTCAACACCGCCGAGGCCTTCCGCGACGGCGTCGGCTTCGACGGCGTGGTGCTGTCCAAGCTCGACGGCGACGCCCGCGGTGGCGCCGCCCTGTCCATCCGGCAGATCACCGGCAAGCCGATCATGTTCGCGTCGAACGGCGAGAAGCTGGACGACTTCGACGCGTTCCACCCGGACCGGATGGCCTCCCGCATCCTCGACATGGGTGACCTGCTCACCCTGATCGAGCAGGCGGAGAAGACCTTCAGCCAGGAAGAGGCCGCCAAGATGGCCTCGAAGCTGGCGTCCAAGAAGGGCCAGGACTTCACCCTGGACGACTTCCTGGCCCAGATGGAGCAGGTCCGCAAGATGGGCTCCATCTCGAAGCTGCTCGGCATGCTCCCGGGCATGGGCCAGATCAAGGACCAGATCCAGAACATCGACGAGCGGGACGTCGACCGCACCGCCGCGATCATCAAGTCGATGACCCCGGGCGAGCGCCAGGACCCGACGATCATCAACGGATCCCGCCGCGCCCGTATCGCCAAGGGTTCCGGTGTCGACGTCAGCGCGGTGAAGAACCTGGTCGAGCGGTTCTTCGAGGCCCGCAAGATGATGTCGCGCATGGCCCAGGGCGGCGGCATGCCGGGCATGCCGGGGATCCCGGGCATGGGCGGCGGGCCCGGCCGGCAGAAGAAGCAGCAGAAGAAGGCCAAGGGCAAGCAGCGCTCCGGCAACCCGATGAAGCGCAAGCAGCAGGAGCTGGAGGCGGCACAGCGCCGCGAGGCCGCCGCCCAGGGCGGGAACGCCTTCGGACTGCCGCAGCAGGGCGCCCAGGACTTCGAGCTCCCGGACGAGTTCAAGAAGTTCATGGGCTGAGTCCCCGCCGGGCGTGCCAGGGGTTGGCCTCGTGCCGACACCGAGCGGCCGTCGTTCGCGCACGACGACCTCCGGGCCCACCCGACCCGGCACAACGTCGCCCGTCGTACCGGATCGCGGGCATCCCGCGCCCGAGGAAGGATGCCGAGGAGGTCCGGCTAGGGCACGCGCGCGATCAGGTAGCGGAAGACGTTCGGCATCCACACGGTGCCGTCCGGGCGCCGGTGCGGGTGCAGGGCCTCCGTCAGCTCCTTGGCCACCTGCTTGGCGTCGCTCGCCGCGATCGCCGCGTCGAACAGGCCGGTCGACAGCAGCCCCCGCACCGCGCTGTCCAGGTCGGCGTACCCGAACGGACAGGCCACCCTTCCCGAGCCGTCCGGCCGCAGCCCCGCCCGCTGGGCGACCTCCTCCAGGTCGTCCCGCCGGGCGGGACGCCAGCGGCGCGCGCTGCGCAGCGGATCGGCCATTTTCGTCGCCACCCGCAGCACCGAGGAGGTGGCGCAGCGCTCCGGCGGGCCCCAGCCGGCCAGCACCACGGCGGCACCGCGCCCGGCCCCCGGCAGCGCGGCCGCCAGCAGCTCGCCGAGCCCCTCGGAGTCCCCCGCGAGGCAGCCGATCGGCTCGAAGGCGGTCACCAGGGTGTACGCGGCGCTCTCCGCGTCGACCGCGTCCGCGGGCGAGCCCTCGACGAGGTGCGGGGCCCCCCGCGCCCGCGCGGGCCGCGCGCCGCACGCGCCGCCGCTTCTGCCGCGCGGGGTGTCCGGCTGGAGCCGCTCGCGCGCGAGGGCGAGCCGCTCCGGGGAGGAGTCGACACCGGTGACAGCCGCGCCTCTCGCGGCCGCCATCAGCAGGGCGAGCCCGGAACCGCAGCGCAGGCCCAGCAGCCGGGTGGCCGGACCCACGTCAAGTCGCTCGTAGACGGCCTCGTAGAGCGGGACCAGCATCCGCTCCTGGATCTCGGACCAGTCACGCGCGCGTGCACCCGCGTTCACGCGGGGCGCGGGGTCCGCGTGGGCCGGGTGCTGCCGCACGAGCGTAGGTGTCATAGGTAAGCGCCCCAATCCGCCGACAGTTCACCGCTGTGCCCGGTTGCGTGGCCCCCGTGCCGTGCGCGCGCACTTCCCACGTATGCCAGGTAACTCCCGGCCCGCGGTGCCGTCCAGGGGTCGAGTCGCCCCGCTTGGGCCCTGAGGGCGGGTGTGGCGAGATTTCACGTCCTGGTAATCCGGGTGGCCCTACGGTGTCCGCTCCGGGGGGACGGGCCCGTGCCGGGGGCCGAGGCGGGGCGCGGTAACGTCACGGCCGTCACGGACGCTGACTTGGATGAGGCCACGCGCCAAGAGCGGCCGAAACCTCTCTTGCGCACCTGCCGACCACCGTCGCACGAGGCCGTACGCGCCGGGGCGTAGCGCGGACTACGCACCACCTTGGTATGAGCTGTGCGGCTTCTCCGCAGATCAGCGCACCCGCCCTCGTCCGGACGCATCAGCGGCAACTGACGGGTAAGTGCAAATTATTTGGGATGCCCCGGAATAGGAACACAGCGGCACCCCCGCTCGTTGTCATTACGTGAGCACGACACAGACACCACCTGTTCTCGCCGCGGAGCTGGCACAGGCGTGGGCCGACATTCAGCGGTACCACCCCGAGCTGCCGGACCTCGCCGCGCCAGAATCCCTGATCGGAGAGTCGTCGTCCGCGTGCGGTCACGAACTCTCCTTCGAGCGACTGCTCCATGAGGCAGTCCATGGCATCGCCGCCGCCCGTGGGGTCCGCGACACCTCCCGCGCCGGCCGGTACCACAACCGCCGCTTCCTCGCGATCGCCGAGGAGCTCGGCCTCGACCACCCCGAGGAGCCGCACCCGAGCAGCGGTTTCTCGCTGGTCACGCTCAACGCCGAGGCGAAGCGGCGCTACCGCCCGACGATGGAGCGGCTCCAGCGCGCGCTGAAGGCCCACACGGCCGCCACCTCCGCCGACACCTCCCGCACCTTCCGCGGCCCGGCGGCCCGCCACGGCTCCTCCGGTGGCGGCGTCCGCGTCAAGGCCGTCTGCGACTGCGGGCGCAACGTCCGGGTGGTGCCGTCCGTCCTGGCCCAGGCTCCGATCGTCTGCGGCGGCTGCGGCAAGCCCTTCAGAATCCCGGAGGTCGTGGGAGCGGCGTGATCGGCGAGGCCACGGAGTACCGGCATCTCGTGGGTGCCGGTGGTGGCCGGCGCGATGTGGGGCGCCGCTGCGCGCCGTAGCTGCGGGCAGTCGTGCCGCTGGGGCGGCACGGGTGGGCGCAGCGGCACCTCGTAGCGCCGAGCAGTGCGCCCGACGTGACCTCACCTCCACGCCGGGTGCCCCCCAGGCATGCCCAAGACCACCCAGAGCCCTCGGCCGAAAGCGACCCGCAGGGTGTGGCACAATGACTAGCTGTACTCGACAGCCGCACAGGACCCCTCTCTCCTCCGGCTGACGCGTCCATCGGGCACTCGGGTACCGCAACCCCACGCGGCAGCTCGCCGTGCCCAACCACGTCAAATCCAGGAGAACCCACTCCCGTGGCAGTCAAGATCAAGCTGAAGCGTCTGGGCAAGATCCGTTCGCCTCACTACCGCATCGTCGTCGCCGACTCCCGCACCCGCCGTGATGGCCGGGCCATCGAGGAGATCGGCAAGTACCACCCGACCTACAACCCGTCGGTCATCGAGGTGGACGCCGAGCGCGTGGCGTACTGGCTGGGTGTCGGCGCGCAGCCGACCGAGCCCGTGCTGGCCATCCTGAAGAAGACCGGCGACTGGCAGAAGTTCAAGGGCGAGCCCGCCCCGGCGCCGCTGCTCGTCGCCGAGCCGAAGGCCGCGCGTCCGTCGTTCGAGGCTCTCGCCGGTGACGACGAGGGCAAGGGTGAGGCGATCACCCAGAAGAAGAAGGCTGAGAAGAAGGACGAGGCGGCTGCCGAGTCCGCGTCGACCGAGGCCTGAGCAGCATGCTCGAAGAGGCGCTTGAGCACCTCGTGAAGGGCATCGTCGACAACCCTGACGATGTGCAGGTCGCCTCGCGCAACCTGCGCCGCGGGCGCGTGCTCGAGGTCCGGGTCCACCCCGACGACCTCGGCAAGGTGATCGGCCGCAACGGCCGCACCGCGCGAGCCCTGCGCACCGTCGTGGGCGCCATCGGCGGCCGCGGTGTCCGCGTCGACCTGGTCGACGTGGACCACGTCCGCTGACGCTTCATCGCAACCGGCTCGGGCCGGGGAGGGCCACAGGGCCGTCCCCGGCCCGCAGTCGTATGAGCAGGCCCAGCAGGAGATGACAGGAGAACTGGACACGTGCAGCTGGTAGTCGCACGGATCGGCCGCGCCCACGGCATCAAGGGCGAGGTCACCGTCGAGGTACGTACCGACGAGCCGGAGCTGCGGCTCGCGCCGGGCGCCGTCCTGGCCACCGACCCGGCCTCCGCCGGGCCGCTCACCATCGTCTCCGGCCGGGTCCACAGCGGGCGCCTGCTGCTGCGCTTCGACGGCGTCGGCGACCGCAACGCCGCCGAGGCCCTGCGCAACACCCTGCTGATCGCCGAGGTGGACCCGGACGAGCTGCCCGAGGGCGAGGACGAGTACTACGACCACCAGCTCATCGACCTCGACGTGGTCACCGAGGACGGGGCGGAGGTCGGGCGGATCACCGAGATCTCGCACCTGCCCACGCAGGACCTGTTCATCGTGGAGCGCCCCGACGGCACCGAGGTGCTGATCCCCTTCGTGGAGGAGATCGTCACCGACATCGACCTGGAGGAGCAGAAGGCCGTGATCGCGCCGCCGCCGGGCCTGATCGACGACCGTGCCGAGATCGCCTCCTCCCGGGAAGAGTCCGGAGACGAGTCGTAATGCGCCTCGACGTCGTCACGATCTTCCCCGAGTACCTGGAGCCCCTGAACGTCTCCCTCGTCGGCAAGGCACGCGCGCGCGGACAGCTCGCCGTGCACGTGCACGACCTGCGGGACTGGACGTACGACCGGCACCACACGGTCGACGACACGCCGTACGGCGGCGGCCCGGGCATGGTCATGAAGACCGAGCCCTGGGGCGACGCCCTGGACACCGTCCTCGCCGACGGCTACGAGACCGGCGCCCACGCGCCCGCGCTGATCGTCCCCACCCCCAGCGGCCGCCCGTTCACCCAGGAACTGGCCGTCGAACTCTCCGAGCGCCCCTGGCTGATCTTCACGCCGGCCCGCTACGAGGGCATCGACCGGCGCGTCATGGACGAGTACGCCACCCGGCTGCCCGTCTACGAGGTCTCCATCGGCGACTACGTCCTCGCCGGCGGCGAGGCGGCCGTGCTTGTCGTCACCGAAGCCGTGGCGCGGCTGCTGCCCGGCGTCCTCGGCAACGCCGAGTCCCACCGGGACGACTCCTTCGCGCCCGGCGCGATGGCCAACCTCCTGGAAGGGCCCGTCTACACCAAGCCGCCCGTCTGGCGCGGCCGGGACATCCCCGACGTGCTGCTCAGCGGCCACCACGGGAAGATCGCCCGCTGGCGCCGCGACGAGGCGCTGCGGCGTACGACGCTCAACCGGCCCGACCTGATCGAGCACTGCGACCCCAAGGCCTTCGACAAGAAGGACCGGGAGATGCTCTCCGTCCTGGGCTGGGAGCCGGACCCCGAAGGCCACCCGCACGGCCGATTTTGGCGGCGGGCCGGGGGCATGGAAGAATAGGCCGCTGTTGTGCGCCCGTCCGGCGTGCGCCCCTGCCACAGGGGGACACGACGCCCGCCCCGACCCGCACGGCACACCCTGTACACCTAGCTCCCGTTGATGACCTGTGGCATCAGCGAAGAAAGCAGACGAAATGTCTCACCTGCTCGACTCCGTCGACGCCGCGTCGCTGCGCAGCGACGTCCCGGCCTTCCGCCCGGGCGACACCGTCAACGTCCACGTCCGCGTCATCGAGGGCAACCGCTCCCGTGTGCAGCAGTTCAAGGGCGTGGTGATCCGCCGCCAGGGCTCCGGCGTCCGCGAGACCTTCACGGTCCGCAAGGTCTCGTTCTCCGTCGGCGTCGAGCGCACCTTCCCGGTGCACACCCCGATCGTCGAGAAGATCGAGCTGGTCACCAAGGGTGACGTGCGCCGTGCCAAGCTGTACTACCTCCGTGAGCTGCGCGGCAAGGCCGCGAAGATCAAGGAGAAGCGCGAGAGCTGAGCGCTTCTTCGGCGTCACAGCGGGGCCGGATAGCATCTGGCCCCGATGGACACCGAAGCACAGCCGACGGAACGCGACCGCACCTTGCGCCCGGAGTCCCCGGGCGCGGAGGGGCGGTCGCGTTTCGCGTGGGCGGCGCGGATCGCCGAGTGGCTCCCGGGCGGCCGCATCACCCTCACCCTCTTCGCCTGCCTGGCGTTTTTGCTCGTCCTCAACACTCTCGTGGTGCAGCCGTTCCAGATTCCGAGCGGATCCATGGAACAGGGTTTGAGGATCGGGGACCGCGTTCTCGTAAATAAGTTGGCGTACCGTTTCGGTGCCCGGCCGCGCCGCGGTGACGTGGTTGTGTTCGACGGCACCGGGTATTTCGGGGACGCCGACTACATCAAGCGCGTTGTCGGGGTGGGGGGAGACCATGTGGTCTGCTGCGACAAGAAGGGGAGGCTCGAGGTGAACGGCCGGGCGGTCGACGAGACGGCGTTCCTGTATCCCGGGGACGACGCCTCCAGCGTGCCCTTCGACGTCGTCGTACCCGCCGGACGCCTCTTCCTCCTCGGTGACCACCGCAGCGGCTCCCGCGACTCCCGCGACCACCTCGGCTCGCCCGGCGGCGGCATGGTCCCCGTCGGCGACGTCATCGGCCGGGCCGACTGGATCGTGTGGCCCTACGCCCACTGGACGCATCTGACGCGGCCGTCCGCCTACGCGCGCGTGCCCGCCGCCCCGGCAGGGGGCGCCCATGGGTAACCGCGGCAAACCGCGCGGGGTGCCCAGCACGCCGGTCGACAACCTGCTGCCCACCGGGGCGCGCCGCCCCTCCGCGCCCGGCGGCGGCCGCACGCGCGCGGAGCGGCGCAAACTGCAGCGCAAGGTCAAACGCAAGCGCAGGCGTTCAGCCGTACGGGAGATCCCGCTGCTGCTCGGCGTCGCCGTGCTCATCGCGCTGGTGCTGAAGACCTTCCTCGTCCAGGCGTTCGTGATCCCCTCCGGCTCCATGGAGGAGACGATCCGGATCCACGACCGCGTCCTGGTCGACAAGCTCACCCCGTGGTTCGGTTCCACACCGCAGCGCGGGGACGTCATCGTCTTCCACGACCCGGGCGGCTGGCTGGGGGACGAGCAGACCGAGAAGAAGCACGATCCCGTCGTCGTCAAGCAGCTCAAGGAGGGCCTCACCTTCATCGGCCTGCTGCCGTCCGACAACGAGAAGGACCTGATCAAACGGGTCATCGGGGTCGGTGGCGACCACGTCAAGTGCTGCGACACGCAGGGCCGCGTCACGGTCAACGGGGTACCGCTCAGCGAGTCGGGCTACCTGTATCCGGGCAACGCCCCCTCCGCCACGCCCTTCGACATCACCGTCCCCCAGGGCCGGCTGTGGGTGATGGGGGACCACCGGGAGCTCTCCGCGGACTCCCGCGCGCACCAGAACACCCCCTATGGCGGAACGGTCTCCGAGAAGTCCGTGGTCGGCCGGGCCATGGTCATCGGCTGGCCGGTCGGCCACTGGACGCGCCTGAGGGAACCTAAAACCTTTGCAAGCGTTTCCCACTCCGTGTCGGGTGCGACCGCGGCCCCGCGCTTGTCGCATAGGGTTGCTCCCGAGAATCCGAACGGAATGACCCAGCTCCCGACCCCTGCGGAACTCCCGCTCGTTATGGGAGTGGTGGGCCTGCGCCGTATGTGGCGCAGGCGGCGGCACGGAGTAAGGAGTTGGCGTGGGGGATGTGGCGGTTGGCGCACGGTCGGGACACGACGGCGAGGAGCACCGCGGGCACCCCGTGGAAGCACACGCCCCTGTGCCGGACGGCGCCATGACCTCCGGGAATGACCCGGCGGGCGACGAGGGCACCCCGCAGGACGCGGGGCGCCCCGGGGCCGTGGACGCGGGTGCGGGCGGGGACGCGCGCACGCCGAAGAAACCGCGTTCCCTCTGGAAGGAGCTGCCGATCCTGATCGGCATCGCGCTGGTGCTGGCGCTGCTGATCAAGACGTTCCTGGTGCAGGCGTTCTCGATCCCGTCCGACTCGATGCAGGACACCCTCCAGAAGGGCGACCGCGTCCTGGTCGACAAGCTGACCCCGTGGTTCGGCTCCAAGCCCGAGCGCGGCGAGGTCGTCGTCTTCCACGACCCGGACGACTGGCTGGCGGGCGAGCCGGCGCCCAACCCGAACCCGGTGCAGAAGGTCCTCAGCTGGATCGGCCTGATGCCCTCGGCGGAGGAGAAGGACCTGATCAAGCGGGTGATCGGGGTCGGCGGCGACACCATCGAGTGCAAGAACGCGGGCCCGTTGCTGGTCAACGGCCACCCGCTGAACGAGCCGTACGTCTACCCGGGCAACACGCCGTGCAGCGTGGACGACCAGGGCGGACAGTTCAAGGTGAAGGTCCCCAAGGGCTACATCTGGGTGATGGGCGACCACCGCCAGAACTCCCGCGACTCGCGCTACAACCAGTCCGACAAGAACCACGGCTTCGTGCCCGTCGACAAGGTCGTCGGCCGCGCCATCGTCAGGGCCTGGCCGATCGGCCGCTGGGGCACCCTGCCCGTCCCGGACACCTTCGACCAGCCCGGTCTCGGCCATCAGGCGCCGGCCGCGGCGTCCCTGACGGTGGCCCCGCAGGGCGTGGCCGTCGTCGCGGTGCTGCCGGTGGTCGTGTGGCGCCGCCGCAGGACGGCGAAGGCGCGGCGGGGCTGAGCAGACCGACCACGGGCGCCCTGGCCGCCGTTCGGCGGACCGGCGGCGCCCTTGCGTTTGCCCTGCGTGGGTCGACTACCACTTCTTCACCAACCCAGCCAGGTGGGCGGGTGGGCAAGCCCCGGTACTGCCAGGTAGGGTCCCGGTCCATGAGTGGTGAGAGCAGGCAACGGATCGGACAGCGCCTGTCGGGGCTGGCCGTGGCGCTGGGCCTGGCGCTGTTCCTGGGCGGATTCGCGTGGGGCGCCGTGGCGTACCGGCCCTACACCGTGCCCACCAGCTCCATGACCCCCACCATCGACGTCGGCGACCGGGTGCTCGCCCAGCGCGTCGACGGGAGCGAGGTGCGTCGCGGCGACGTCGTCGTCTTCCGGGACAAGAGCTGGGTCACCAACGCCAACGTGGTCAAGCGCGTCGTCGCGGTCGGCGGCGACACCGTCTCCTGCTGCACCGACGGCAAGCTGACGGTCAACGGCAAGCAGATCGACGAGCCGTACCTGCCCAAGGGCAGCCTGGCCGAGGTGCAGAACTTCCCCAAGGTGACCGTTCCCAAGGGCCGCCTGTTCCTCCTCGGCGACGAACGCCAGGGCTCCCTGGACTCCACGGCCCACCTCACCGACGCCGCCCGCGGCACCGTCTCGCGCAACGCGGTGTCCGCCCGGGTGGACGCCGTGATCTGGCCGATGAAGGGCATGCTCAAGCGCCCCAGCGGCTTCGAGGCACTGGGCGCGCTGTCCCGGCCCGGCCCGCTGCGCACCATCGAGCTGCTGATCGTCGCGGGCGCCGTCCTGGTCCTCGGGGGCAGCGCCTACGGCCCCCTGGCCAAGCGCATGGGCGGCTCGCGGACCCGTGCCGCCCGAGCGGAGACGGCAGCCGGTGTCCGCTGAGACCGCGCGGACGGGCGAGCAGTCGTACGAGGGCGGCCTGCGCCCGGTGGCCCGGGTGGTGCTGCTCGACCCCGACGACCGCATCCTGCTCCTGCACGGCCATGAGCCGGACGACCCGGCCGACGACTGGTGGTTCACCCCCGGCGGCGGCGTGGAGGGCGCCGAGACGCGCGAGGAGGCCGCGCTGCGGGAACTCGCGGAGGAGACCGGCATCACGGATGTCGCCCTCGGCCCGGTGCTCTGGCAGCGCAGATGCTCCTTCCCGTTCGCAGGCCGGCGCTGGGACCAGGACGAGTGGTACTTCCTGGCCCGTACGACCCAGACCGCGACCGTGGCGACGGGCCTGACGGAGCTGGAGCGGCGCAGTGTCGCCGGAGCGCGCTGGTGGACGTGCCGGGAACTGACCCGGGCGCATGAGACGGTGTATCCGACCAGACTCGCCGGGCTGCTGCGCACGCTGCTCGACGAAGGTCCCCCGGCCAGGCCCGTGATCCTCGACCCGGAAATCGTCTAGCGACATCGTCTGGCGACCCGGAAAACGACTGAGGGTCCGTGGGACTGGCGCACAATGGGGGGATCGCACGGCTGAAGGGGAACATGCCATGAGCGCCGAGGACCTCGAGAAGTACGAGACCGAGATGGAGCTGAAGCTCTACCGGGAGTACCGAGATGTCGTCGGTCTGTTCAAATACGTGATCGAGACCGAGCGGCGCTTCTATCTCACCAACGACTACGAGATGCAGGTGCACTCGGTCCAGGGCGAGGTGTTCTTCGAGGTGTCCATGGCGGATGCCTGGGTCTGGGACATGTACCGGCCGGCCAGGTTCGTCAAGCAGGTCCGCGTCCTGACGTTCAAGGACGTGAACATTGAGGAGCTGAACAAGAGCGATCTGGAGCTTCCGGGCGGCTGACGCGACCGGGGTGGCCGAGGTTGACGTGTCCGAGCGGGCGACGCGACCGGGTGGCCGAGGGCGACGCGTCCGAGCGGCCGTCGCGACCAGGTGGCCGAGGCTGACGCGTGCGAACGGCCTACGCGTCGGAGTGGCTGTGTACCCGGGTGCCTGATGCCGCGCAGCGGCTGGTGCTTCCCGAGGCTGATGAGCGTTCATTCGGGTGACGGAGATTTCCACAACCGCTGAGTAGCCCACCATGATCAACAATGGTGGGGCGGATGCGTGACCGTTGGCGCCGGAGGTGGTGCCGACATGAGCAAGGCACGCAGCGCACTCGGCAAGTACGGCGAGGACCTGGCCGCGCGGCGGCTGGCCCAGGCAGGAATGACGGTTCTGCAGCGCAACTGGCGCGCCGGGCGGACCGGTGAGATCGACATCGTGGCCAGGGACGGTGACGTCCTGGTCGTCTGCGAGGTGAAGACCCGCAGGGGCGGCGGCTACGAGCATCCGATGGCCGCGGTCACCCCCGAGAAGGCCGCACGCCTGCGCGGCCTGGCCGAACGCTGGGTCCACGCCCATGGCGGAGCCCCACCGGGCGGCGTCCGCATCGACCTGGTCGGCGTGCTGCTGCCCCACCGGGGCGCGCCGTGCGTCGAGCACGCCCGGGGGGTGGCCTGAATGGGATTCGCCCGCACGTGTTCCGTGGCCCTCGTCGGCGTCGAGGGCGTGGTCGTCGAGGTCCAGGCCGACCTGGAGCCCGGTGTCGCCGCGTTCACCCTCGTCGGCCTCCCGGACAAGAGCCTGACCGAGAGCCGCGACCGGGTGCGCGCGGCGGTGGTGAACTCGGGCGCCGAGTGGCCGCAGAAGAAACTCACCGTCGGGCTCAGCCCGGCGTCGGTGCCCAAGGCCGGGTCCGGCTTCGACCTGGCCGTCGCCTGCGCGGTCCTCGGTGCCGCCGAGCGCATCGATCCCCGGGTCCTCGCCGACATCGTCATGATCGGAGAGCTGGGCCTGGACGGCCGCGTGCGCCCGGTGCGCGGCATCCTGCCCGCGGTGCTGGCCGCGGCCGACGCCGGCTACGAGCAGGTGGTCGTCCCCGAGTGCGCCGCCGCGGAGGCCGCACTGGTCCCCGGCGTGTCCGTGCTCGGCGTCCGCAGCCTGCGGCAGCTCATCGCCGTCCTGACGGAGGAGCCCGTCCCCGAGGAGGAACCGGACGAGCAGGGCCGCCCCGACCCGCTCCTGGCCGGCCTGCGCGTGCCCGGCGCGGGCGCCGCCACCGGCATGCACAGCATCGGCGCCGCCCAGCACGACCATGATCGCGACCTGGCGGACGTGGTGGGCCAGACCTCGGCCCGTACGGCCGTGCAGGTGGCCGCCGCCGGCGGGCACCATCTGTTCCTGGAGGGCCCGCCCGGCGCGGGCAAGACCATGCTCGCCGAGCGGCTGCCGGCCGTCCTGCCCCGGCTCACCAGGGAGGAGTCCCTGGAGGTCACGGCGGTGCACTCGGTGGCCGGGCTGCTGCCCCCGGACAAGCCGCTGATCGACGCCGCCCCGTACTGCGCCCCGCACCACTCGGCGACCATGCAGTCGCTCGTCGGCGGCGGCCCCGGCGTCCCACGCCCCGGGGCGGTGTCCCTCGCCCATCGCGGCGTGCTGTTTTTGGACGAGGCGCCCGAGTTCCACAGCCACACCCTCGACGCCCTGCGGCAGCCCCTGGAGTCCGGGCATGTGGTGATCGCCCGCAGCGCGGGCGTGGTCCGTTTCCCGGCGCGCTTCCTGATGGTGCTGGCGGCCAACCCCTGTCCCTGCGGGCGCTTCTCGCAGCGCGGCTCCCTGTGCGAGTGCCCACCGTCGGCAATCCGCCGCTACCAGGCCCGGCTCTCCGGACCGCTGCTGGACCGGGTGGACCTGCGCGTCGAGGTCGATCAGGTCACCCGGGCCCAGCTCACCGACCCCGGCGCCCGCGGCGACTCCACGGCGACCGTGGCCGACCGGGTCCGGCAGGCCCGGGAGCGGGCGGCCGCCCGCCTCGCCGGCACACCGTGGCGGACCAACAGCGAGGTGCCCGGCCGCGAGCTGCGCAGCCGGTACCAGCCGGCCACCGGCGCGATGGACGAGGCCGAGCGCCACCTGGAGCGGGGCGTGCTCACCGCCCGGGGGATCGACCGGGTCCTGCGCGTCGCCTGGACGGTCGCCGACCTCGTCGGGCACGGTCGGCCGGACGCCACGGACGTCGCCCTGGCCCTGCAGCTGCGCACCGGCGTCCCTCGCGGAGTCCCGGCGGCCATCGGGGCGCCGGCATGAGCGCAGGCGAGGGCCCGGACGCGGAACTGCTCGGCCGGGTCTTCCTCTCCCGGGTCATCGAGCCGGGCGACGAGGTCGGTGGACGGTGGGTGCGGGAGTTCGGCCTGCCGGAGGTGGTCCGGCGCCTGCGCGGGGACGGTGCGGCGCTGCCGGGAGTCAGCGGGGTGCGCTGGGCGGGGCTCCTCGCGCGCGGCGCGCGGGCGGAGCCGGAGCGGGACCTGGCGGTGGCGCGGGCCGCCGGAGCGCGGTTCGTGCCCCCGGGGCACGCCGAGTGGCCCGGACAGCTGGACGATCTCGGGGATGCCCGGCCCCTCGGGCTCTGGGTGCGCGGCCGGCCCAGCCTGCGGATGTGGGCGCTCAGATCCGTCGCCGTGGTGGGGGCGCGGGCCTGTACCGAGTACGGCACCCATGTGGCGGCCACCCTGGCCGCGGGGCTCGCCGAGCGGGGCTGGGTCGTCGTCTCCGGCGGCGCCTACGGCATCGACGGCGCCGCCCACCGCGGTGCCCTCGCCGCCGGCGGCGCCACCGCCGCCGTCCTGGCCAGCGGCGTCGACCGGCCCTACCCGCGGGGCCACGCCGCCCTGATCGACCGGATCGCGGAACAGGGGCTGGTGGTGGGCGAACTGCCGCCGGGGGACCATCCGACACCGAGCCGGTTCATCCTCCGCAACCGCGTGATCGCCGCCCTGACCAGGGGAACCGTCGTCGTGGAGGCCGCCTGCCGCAGCGGCTCGCTGGCCACCGCGCGCGCCGCGCAACGTCTGGGGCGGTACACCATGGGCGTGCCCGGACCGGTCACCAGCGGGCTCTCGGCCGGTGTGCACGAACTGCTGCGCGGGGAGGCCGTCCTGGTCACCGACGCGGCGGAAGTCGTCGAACTCGTGGGCGACATCGGCGAGCTGGCACCCTCGCGTACCGGCCCGGTTCTGCCGCGTGACCTGCTGGAACCGGCCGCCCGCGCCGTCCTCGCCGCCCTGCCCGGCGACCGCGCGGCCCCCGCGGGGGACATCGCCCTGGGCGCGCGGACCACGCCGGACGAGGCGATCGCGAGGCTGTACGAACTCCGAGCACTTGGTTACGTCGAACGACATGGCGATGGCTGGAAGTTGACACGCCAGGCGATGATCTCGGTCCGCACGGGCCGCCGCCCGTGCTGACCGAGCGTGTTCGGCCGTCCGGGGGAACGCCCGACACCCTTGGGGTTTCCCGGAGTTGGCGCATTCCTCCCGTCACGCAGAGCGAGCTGCGGAGCGAGGCCGCGAGGCCGGCGCGGGCAACTCGCGCGCGGGTGGAGCCTCCCTGTTCGCACACCGCGACTCCTCAGTCACGCTACGCTCACAAAGGCGACGACGCAGACCGCACGAACTCGACACCAGACCGACACAGCTCCCCAGGCAGCCCGCTTCGACCCACGACCCCCACCCCGGCCCACTCACAGCACTTCACGGCACTTCACGGCAGAACGGCACAAGGCGACGAATGCCCCAGCACACCTCCGGGTCCGACCGGGCGGCGATCCCCCCAGCCGCCCGCGACGGTGGCAGCGTGCGGCCGCCCGCTCCCTCGACGCTCGACGAACTGTGGCGGTCGTACAAGGCGACGGGTGACGACCGACTGCGGGAGCAGCTGATCCTGCACTACTCGCCGCTCGTGAAATACGTCGCGGGCCGGGTCAGCGTCGGTCTGCCGCCCAACGTGGAGCAGGCCGACTTCGTCTCCTCCGGGGTGTTCGGCCTCATCGACGCGATCGAGAAGTTCGACGTCGACCGGGAGATCAAGTTCGAGACGTACGCGATCACCCGGATCCGGGGCGCGATGATCGACGAGCTGCGGGCACTCGACTGGATTCCGCGCTCGGTGCGGCAGAAGGCACGCAACGTCGAGCGGGCCTACGCGACCTTGGAGGCCCGGCTGCGGCGCACCCCGACCGAGAGTGAGGTCGCCGCCGAGCTGGGCATGGAGGTCGAGGAACTCCACGCTGTTTTCAGCCAGTTGTCGCTCGCCAACGTGGTTGCTCTGGAGGAGCTGCTGCACGTGGGCGGTGAGGACGGCGACGGACTGAGCTTCATGGACACCCTGGAGGACACCGCCGCGGACAACCCCGTGGAGGTGGCCGAGGACCGGGAGCTGCGGCGGTTCCTCGCGCGGGCCATCAACACGCTGCCCGAGCGGGAGAAGACCGTGGTCACGCTGTACTACTACGAGGGCCTCACGCTCGCCGAGATCGGTAACGTACTCGGGGTCACCGAGAGCCGGGTCAGCCAGATCCACACCAAGTCGGTGCTGCAGCTGCGGGCCAAGCTCGCGAGCTTCGGACGCTGAGCCGGTTCCCGTCCGTCCCGGCGCGTCCGTAAAGTGGTTGACGTGCCAAGGATTCGAGCGGCCTCCGTGGCCGAGCACCGGTCGATGCAGCGAGCCGCCCTGCTGGACGCGGCCCGCTCCCTGCTGTCCGAGGGCGGCACCGAGGCCCTGACCTTCCCCGCGCTGGCCGAGCGGACGGGGCTGGCGCGGTCGTCCGTGTACGAGTACTTCCGGTCGCGTGCGGCCGTGGTCGAGGAGCTGTGCGCGGTCGACTTCCCGCTGTGGGCGGCGGAGGTGGCCGCCGCCATGGAGGGCGCCGACTCACCCGAGGGGAAGGTCGAGGCGTACGTCCGCCGGCAGCTGGCGCTGGTCGGGGACCGGCGGCACCGGGCGGTCGTCGCGATCTCCGCGAGCGAGCTGGACGCGGGGGCCCGGGAGAAGATCCGGGCGGCCCACGGCGGGCTCGTCGCGATGATCGTCGAGGCCCTCGGGGAGATGGGGCACGAGCAGCCCCGGCTGGCGGCGATGCTGCTGCAAGGGGTGGTCGACGCGGCGGTCCGTCGCATCGAGCTCGGCGCGGCGGAGGATCCCGCGGCGGTGACGGACGCCGCGGTTGCCATGGCCCTGGG
>NZ_JBLEBI010000071.1:0-30618 GCF_047340315.1 Streptomyces sp. AF1A | reverse complement strand
CCGGGCTGCCCAAGGGGGGCGCCTGGCTGTTCGTGGAGACCGGCGGGGAGTCGGCGGCCCAGGCACGCGCGCGTGCGGAGGCGATCGTCCGCGCGGCCGACGCGGTCGATGCGCTCGTGGTGATCGACCCAGGCGCCCAGCGGACCCTGTGGCGCATCCGCGAGGACGCGAGCGGTACGGCCACCCGGCTGCCGGACGGCAGCGAGGCCTGGCCCGGCTGGGAGGACTGCGCGGTGCCGCCCGCCCGGCTGGGTGCCTATCTGCGGGACTTCCGCGCCCTGCTCGCCGCCCACCGGCTGCGCGGCACGCCCTACGGCCACTTCGGCGACGGCTGCATCCACGTCCGGATCGACTTCGACCTGCTCACCGAGGCGGGCATCGGCCGATTCCGGCGCTTCTCCGGGGAACTGGCCGACCTGGTGGTCGCGCACGGCGGCTCGCTCTCCGGGGAGCACGGCGACGGCCAGGCCCGCGCGGAACTGCTGCCGCGCATGTACGGCGAGGAGACCATCGCCCTCTTCGAGCGTGCCAAGGCCGTCTGGGACCCGGACGACCTGCTCAACCCCGGCATGCTGGTCCGCCCGGCCCTCCTCGACGAGAACCTCCGCTTCTCGGTGCTGCCCCGCCGGCCCGTCGACGTGGCCTTCGGCTACCCGGCCGACGGCGGCGACTTCCGCGCGGCCGTCCGCCGCTGCGTCGGCGTCGCCAAGTGCCGTGACACCACGGCGGTCGGCCCCGCCGTGATGTGCCCCTCCTTCCGGGCGACCGGCGAGGAGGAGCATTCCACCCGCGGCCGGGCCCGCCTGCTGCACGAGATGCTCGCGGGCGAACTGGTCACCGACGGCTGGCGGTCCACGGAGGTGCGCGATGCCCTCGACCTGTGCCTGTCCTGCAAGGGCTGCCGCTCGGACTGCCCGGTCGGCGTCGACATGGCCACCTACAAGGCCGAGTTCCTGCACCACCACTACGCCGGCCGCCACCGCCCCGCGGCCCACCACAGCATGGGCGGGCTGCCGCGGTGGCTGCGCTGGGTCGCCCGGACGCGCACGGCCCCGCTGCTCAACGCGCTCGCCTCGGTGCGGCCGCTCGCCCGCGCGGCGAAACGCCTGGGCGGCATCGCGCCCGAGCGGCCCGTCCCCCGCCTGGCGACGCGGACGTTCAGCGGCTGGTGGCGCCGGAGGACGCCTGCGGCCCGCGGCGGCGGGGACCTGGTCGTGCTCTGGCCGGACACCTTCACCGAGCACCTCTCCCCGTCCGTCGGCCGGGCCGCCGTCCGGGTCCTGGAGGCCGCCGGCCTGCGGGTGGCCCTCCCGCCGACGCTGCTGCCGCGCCGGACAGCGATCGGCGACGGCCGGGCCGGGGCGGCGACCGCACTGCTCACGGCCCGCCGGGCCCGGGTCTGCTGCGGCCTGACCTACATCTCCACCGGCCGGCTCGACGACGCCCGCGCGGTCCTGCGCCGCACCCTGGACCTGATGGAGCCGGTGCTGCGGTCCGGGGCCCCGGTCGTGGTCCTGGAGCCGAGCTGCGCGGCCGCCCTGCGCAGCGACCTCCCGGAGCTGCTGCAGGACGACCCGCGCGCGGCCCGGCTCTCCGCCGCGGTCCTCACCTTCGCCGAGGCCCTTCAGCGGCACGCCCCGCACTGGACCCCGCCCGCCGTCGGCCGCCCGGTCGCCGGCCAGACCCACTGCCACCAGCACGCGGTCCTCGGCGACGGCGCCGACCGCAGACTGCGCGCCGCGGCCGGGCTGGCCGGGGAGCTCTCCGGCGGCTGCTGCGGTCTGGCGGGCAACTTCGGCTTCGAGAAGGGCCACTTCGAGGTGTCACGGGCCTGCGCGGAGGAACAGCTCCTGCCCTCGGTGCGGGAGGCATCCGAGGACACGGTGGTCCTGGCGGACGGCTTCTCCTGCCGCACCCAGCTGGAGCAACTGGCCGGGGTGCGGGGGCGGCACTTGGCGGAGGTACTGGCGCAGGCGCTGGACGAGCACGGGGGAGAGGCCAGGTGAGCGACGCATACGGCAGGTTGGCGGTCCTCGCGGACGTCCACGGCGTGCTGCCCGCACTGGCGGCCGCGGCCGTCCCGGCGCCCACTCATGCCTGATCGGGCCCGGCGCCGACCTGCGCGTGACGGAGTACGGCATACCGGCGGCGATCGCCCGGCTCACCGCGCACTGCGCGTATCCCGAGATCCGAGTGGGCCGACTACTTCCTGCGCGCACGGGCGACCGACACGGACGTGCCGGCGGCCTGGGGACCGAAGGACGGGCGGGGTGGTTCGTAAGGTGAGCTGATCCGCGATCCGCAAAGGAGCCCCGCGCATGAGCCTCGTCGTCCGCCCGATCAGCCGCGCCGAGCACCTCGCCTTCGTGGCGCGGCGCCCCTCGGTCAGCCATCTGCAGGTGCCGTCGTGGGGGGACGTGAAGCCCGACTGGGAGGCGGAGAGCCTGGGCTGGTTCGAGGCGGACGGGCGGCTGGTCGGGGTGGGACTGGCGCTGCTCAGGCCGCTGCCCGGGGTGAAGAGGTATCTGGCGTATCTGCCGGAGGGGCCGGTCATCGACTGGGACGCCCCCGACCTGGAGCGGTGGCTGCGGCCGATGCTGGCTCACCTCAAGGGCCGGGGCGCCTTCTCGGTGAAGATGGGGCCGCCCGTCGTCACCCGGCGGTGGAGTCCCGACGCGGTCAAGGCCGCCATCGCGGACCCGGGCGCGCACCGGCTGCGGGACGTGCCGGCGACCTCGGAGGAGCCGCGGGCCCTGGCCCTCG
The DNA here is from genome assembly GCF_047340315.1 of Streptomyces sp. AF1A. Lineage (NCBI taxonomy): Bacteria > Bacillati > Actinomycetota > Actinomycetes > Kitasatosporales > Streptomycetaceae > Streptomyces > Streptomyces sp. AF1A. The sequence continues at coordinate 27,855 of NZ_JBLEBI010000071.1, read as the reverse complement.
CCGACCGGCTGCGGGGCATGGGCTGGCGGCAGGCCGAGCCCGGCGGCGAGGACGGCTTCGCCGCCGGGCAGCCGCGCTACGTCTGCCAGGTCCCCTACGCCGGACGGTCGCTGGAGGACATCCACGGCGGGCTCAACCAGCAGTGGCGGCGCAACGTCAAGAAGGCCGAGAAGGCGGGCGTGAAGGTGGTGCGGGGAGGCTACGAGGACCTGCCGGTCTTCTACGGCCTCTACACCGAGACCGCCGAGCGGGACCGGTTCGTCCCGCGCCCGCTGCCGTACTTCCGGCGCATGTGGACGGCGCTCACCGAAGAGGACCCCGACCGCATGCGGCTGTACCTCGCCCACCACGACGGGGAGGTGCTCGCGGCGGCCACGATGCTGATCGTCGGTGGCCACGTCTGGTACTCCTACGGCGCCTCCACCGGCCGCCGGCGGGAGGTGCAGCCCAACAACGCGATGCAGTGGCGCATGATGTGCGACGCCCATGAACTCGGCGCGCACGTCTACGACTTCCGCGGCATCACCGACACCCTGGACGAGTCCGGCCATCTGCTCGGCCTGCTCCGCTTCAAGGTGGGGGCGGGCGGCGAGGCCGTGGAGTACCTGGGGGAGTGGGACTTCCCGCTGAACCGGCTGCTGCACAAGGCACTCGACCTGTACATGGCCCGGCGCTGAGTCCGCGGCGGGCTGCGCGCCGAGAGCATTGCCGGCCGAGGGCGTCCCCGGCCGAGGGCATGCCCGGCCCGGTGCGCCGAACGGCTTCGGCTCCGGCATCCGGGGGAGGCGCATCTCACCTCCAGGACAGAGCCGTAGAGGGTTCACACTGCTGACGGGGTCTACTACCCTGGACCCAGTAGTACATGGAGATGTACAGGATCTGATCAGAGCCCCAGGACCGCCGTGAGCATCGTCAACACCCCCAGCGACGCCCCTTCGACGTCCGCGCCGACGGCGCCGTCCCCGGGCGCCCCCGGCCGCCTCGGCTCGCTCGGCCCGGTCGGCCTGGTGCTGGCCGGCGGCATCTCGGTGCAGTTCGGCGGCGCGCTCGCGGTGACCCTGATGCCGAGGGCCGGGGCGCTCGGTGTCGTCACCCTGCGCCTGTTCGCGGCGGCGATCGTCCTGCTGCTGGTCTGCCGTCCCCGGCTGCGCGGCCACTCGCGCGCCGACTGGGTCACGGTGGTCGTCTTCGGCATCGCCATGGGCGCGATGAACGGCCTCTTCTACGAGTCGGTGGCCCGCATCCCGCTGGGCCCGGCCGTCACCCTGGAGGTCCTCGGCCCCCTGACCCTCTCGGTCCTGACCTCCCGCCGCCTGATCAACGTGCTGTGGGCGGCCCTGGCCCTCGGCGGCGTGTTCCTGCTCGGTGGAGGAGGCTTCAGCGACCTGGATCCCGCGGGTGTCGCCTTCGCCCTGGGCGCGGGCGGAATGTGGGCGGCGTACATCGTCTTCAGCGCCCGGACGGGCCGCCGCTTCCCGCAGGCGGACGGCCTGGCGCTCGCCATGGCGGTCGCCGCCCTCCTCTTCCTGCCGCTGGGCATCACGGCGGCCGGCACCCGCCTGCTCGACCCGGCCACCCTCGCCCTCGGCTCGTCGGTGGCCCTGCTCTCCTCGGTCCTGCCCTACACCCTGGAACTCCTGGCCCTGCGGCGCCTGCCCGCCTCCACCTTCGCCGTCCTGATGAGCCTGGAGCCGGCCATCGCGGCGACGGCCGGCTTCCTGATCCTCGGCCAGTCCCTGTCCCTGACCCAGGCGGCGGCGATCGCCCTGGTGATCGGGGCGAGCATCGGGGCGGTCCGGACGCAGGTCGGGCGCGGACGCGCGGCGTAGCGGACGTCAGCCGGCGGGCTTCTCCCACACCGACACGTGCGCGCGGCTCTCGCCGGTGAACGGCGCGCGGGTCCAGCCGTCCCACCGCTCCCGCAGCCGCAGCCCCGCGAGCCGGGCCATCAGATCCAGCTCGGCCGGCCACACATAGCGGAACGGAACGGACATGTACGTGGCCCGGCCGTCCACCACCCGCACGTGGTGCGAACTCATCGACTGCGTCGCCACGTCGTACAGGTCGAAGCCCAGGCGGCCCTCCTCCACCCGGAACGGCACCGCGTCCTGCCCCGGCGGCAGCCGTCGCAGATCGGGCACGAGGACCTCGACGACGAAGCAACCGCCCGGCTCCAGATGCGCCGCGGCGTTGCGGAAGCACTCCACCTGGCGTCCTGCGAGGTCAGGTTCATGACCGTGTTGAAGACCAGATAGGCGAGCGAGAACGTGCCGTCCACCTTCGTGGTCGCGAAGTCCCCGATGCTGACGCCGATCTCGTCCCCGCCCGGCTTGGCGCGCAGCCGTTCCACCATCGCCCGGGACAGGTCGATCCCGTGCACCGCGACCCCGCGCCGCGCCAACGGCAGGGCGATCCGCCCGGTACCGATCCCGAACTCCAGCGCCCGGCCACCGTCCCCGGCCAGCCCCGCCAGAAACGCGACGGCCGGCTCCACGACCCCCGCCTCGAACATCTCCGCGGCGGACTCGTCGTACGACGCCGCGACGGACTCCCCGAAGCAGCCGTCGTCATCGACCACGTTTGACCGACCTCCTCCCCCACACGGGCGATCAGGGCCGCCGAGTCATTCGGGGAGAGCGCAGCCGCCTGAAGGTGATCGTAACGGGCCGAACCCTCTTTGAGCGCTTCCGGACCGGCCGTGAATGCCGCGCAGCGGAGTCGAGTTGGCGGAAACCGGTGGGCGGGCCGTCTTCGCGCTCAGGCGGATGTGTACGTTGGCGGTGACCGTCCGCGCCGCACGTCGAGGCGTCGCACCAGCTGGGGGACTACGAACACATGGCACGCGTCGCCGTCATCACCGCGCCCAACATCGGCTACCGCAACACGGGCATGCTGACCGTGGACCTGGCCTTCGAGTCCCTGCGCCGGAGGATGGGTGCGACCGGGATCGACGCGGACTGGTACACCCTCCACCTTCCGGAGACCGTGCCGCTGCGCACGTCCGCGCGAGGCGCCGACTTCCCGTTCCGCTTCCGGTCGCTGATCGAGGACTTCGACACCCTTGCCGACCACGACGCGGTCGTGTTCTGGGGCGACTTCCTGCACACCCGGCACTATCTGGCGCAGGACGCGACGAACCGCCTGCTCGACTTCGGCATCGCCGGCGACCGCGACGCCGCCCGGACCCTGCTGAACCGCACCCTGCTGCTCGCCGACCAGCCGGACGAACTGCTCGCCTGCACCCTCAGCTACGGCGGCACGATCCTGCACAACACGCAGTCCGACTACGAGGACAAGGAGTACGGCCCCCTGTTCGCGCGCCTGATGACGCGCAGCCGCCGGGTCTGGGTGCGCGATCCGCTGTCGGCGGCGAAGCTGGCGCACCTGCGGGGGGACCGTACGACCGACCACTTCGGCTCGGACGCGGCGCTGCTGTCCCGCCCGGGCGACCTCGACCACCTGCCGGTCACGGGGTGGTCGAAGGACGTCCCGGAGGGCGGGGCGATCGGCGTGTTCCTCGGCGCCCGCACCCCGATCCCCGAGTGGCTGCCCGGGTTCTGCCACACGCTCTCCGACCGCTTCGGAGCTCCGCTGGAGTGGCTGCCCTGGTTCGACCGCGACATTCCCGCACCGGTCGGCCACATTCCGATCCGCCCGGGCGCCCACACCCTCGGTGACCTGGTGCGGGTCCTGCCCCGCTATCGGCTGGTCATCACCGACACCTACCACCTGTGCGTCAACGCCTGGGGCGCCGGCACCCCGGTGGTGTGCGTGGGCGCGCCCGAACCGAGGCCGACGACCGACGACGACTATCTGACGCTGAGCGACGTCAAGAAGCACGTGTTCCACATGGCGTACGACGCGGCGGACTTCTACCTGTCCACCCTTCCCGACACCGCGGAGGCCCACGAGCGCCGCGCCGACCGGCTCGCCGGCCTCGTGGAGGGCGGCGGAGCCGCCGCGATCGCCACGCGCATCCGCGATCACGCCGACCATTCGGCGACCTCGTTCACCGAAACCCTCGCCTCCCTGCTGCGGTAGGCCTGCGCCGGGCGCGCCCCTCTGCCGCGACAGGCCCCGGCCGAGCCCGCGCGCACGGGGGGCCCACAAATTCATGCAAGCATGCTTGATTGTTTCTGGGTCCGCTGCCATGCTCCCCCCATGGCCGACCCGACGCCCGTCATCGACGACCTGCGTGCCGAGAGCGACGAACTGGACCAGCTCGTCGCCGAGTTGACCCCGGATCAGTGGGCGCTCGCTACGCCCGCGCCCGGCTGGACCGTCGCCCACCAGATCGCGCACCTCGCCTGGACCGACCGCTCGGCCCTGCTGGCCGTGACCGACGCCGACGCCTTCCAGGCACTGGTCGAGAAGGCGCTCGCCGCGCCGGACTCGTTCGTGGACGAGGGCGCGGACGAAGGGGCCCGACTCCCGCCGGCCGAACTGCTCTCCGCCTGGCGTGCAGGGCGCACCGCCCTGGACCGGGCCCTGCGCGACGCGTCACCCGGCGCCCGCTTTCCCTGGTACGGGCCGCCCATGTCGGTCGCCTCCATGGCCACCGCCCGCCTGATGGAGACCTGGGCGCACAGCCTGGACGTCGCCGAAGCGCTCGGTGCGGTCCGCGCCCCGACCGACCGGATCAGGCACGTGGCCCGGCTCGGCGTCCGTACCCGCGACTTCGCCCACACCGTCCACGGCCTGACCCCGCCCGCCGAGGAGTTCCGCGTCGAACTCACCGCACCCGGCGGCGAGGTGTGGTCCTACGGCCCCGAGGGCGCGGCGCAGCGCGTCACCGGGCCCGCCCTCGACTTCTGCCTGCTCGTCACCCAGCGCGCCCACCGCACCGACCTCGCCCTGACCACCGTGGGCGAGGACGCCGACCGCTGGCTGGACATCGCCCAGGCCTTCGCCGGGCCGCCCGGCGCCGGACGGGAGCCGAAGGGGGAGCCGGCATGACGGTCCTGCGCGTCGGCAACTTCTCGGGCTTCTACGGCGACCGGTTCGACGCCCTGCGCGAGATGCTCACCGGCGGCGAACTCGACGTCCTCACCGGCGACTACCTCGCCGAGCTCACGATGCTGATCCTCGCCCGCGACCGGCTGAAGGACCCCTCCACCGGATACGCCCGCACCTTCCTGCGCCAGCTGGAGGACTGCCTCGGCCTCGCCCACGAGCGGGGGGTGCGGATCGTCACGAACGCGGGCGGCCTCCATCCGGCCGGACTCGCCGGCAGGGTGCGGGAGGTGGCCGAGCGCCTGGGCATCCCGGTCCGCGTCGCGCATGTCGAGGGCGACGACCTCACCGCCTCCCACCCCGGCGCGCTCGCCGCCCACGCCTACCTCGGCGGCTTCGGCATCGCCGAGTGCCTGCGGGCCGGTGCGGACATCGTCGTCACCGGGCGGGTGACCGACGCGGCGCTCGTCACCGGGCCCGCCGCCGCCCACTTCGGGTGGGGCCCGGACGCCCACGACGCCCTCGCGGGAGCCGTTGTCGCCGGGCACGTCCTGGAGTGCGGGACGCAGGCCACCGGCGGCAACTACGCCTTCTTCCAGGAGGGGGACGTGCGCCGCCCCGGCTTCCCCCTCGCCGAGATCCACGCCGACGGCAGCAGCGTCGTCACCAAGCACCCCGGCACCGGCGGCCTCGTGGACGTCGGCACGGTCACCGCACAGCTGCTGTACGAGACCGGCGGCGGCCGGTACGCCGGCCCCGACGTCACCGCCCGGCTGGACACCGTCCGGCTGAGCCACGACGGGCCGGACCGGGTGCGGATCGAGGGCGTGCGCGGCGAGGCGCCGCCGCCGGAGCTCAAGGTCGGCCTCAACCGGCTCGGCGGCTTCCGCAACGAGGTCGTGTTCGTTCTCACCGGGCTCGATGTCGAGGCCAAGGCCCGCCTCGTGCGGGACCAGCTCACCGAGGCGCTCGCCAAGTCGCCCCCGGACGAGGTGCGGTGGGAACTCGTCCGCACCGACCGGGCGGACGCCGGCACCGAGGAGGCCGCCAGCGCCCTGCTGCGGCTCGTCGTACGGGACCCGGACGAGCGGGTCGTCGGGCGCGCGCTCGGCGGGGCCGCCGTCGAGCTGGCGCTGGCCAGCTACCCCGGGTTCCATGTGCTGTCCCCACCCGAAAAGGGCGCTCCCTATGGCGTCTTCGAGGATGTGTACGTGCCCCAGGGCGCCGTCGGCCATGTGGCGGTCCTCCACGACGGGCGCCGTGTCCCCGTGCCGCCGCCCCAGGACACGCAGGCCCTCGCCGCCGTGCCGGAGCCGGACCTGCCGGACGCCCTTCCCTCCGGCCCGATCCGGCGGGCCCCGCTCGGCCTGGTCGCCGGCGCCCGCAGCGGGGACAAGGGCGGGAACGCCAACGTGGGGGTGTGGGCCCGTACCGACGACGCCTGGCGGTGGCTGGCCCACGCACTCACCGTCGAGAGGTTCCGGCAGCTGATCCCGGAGAGCCGGGACCTGCCCGTCACCCGGCACGTGCTGCCGAACCTGCGCGCCCTGAACTTCGTCGTCGAGGGCATCCTCGGCGCGGGGGTCGCAGCCCGGCACCGCTTCGACCCGCAGGCCAAGGCCCTCGGCGAATGGCTGCGCTCCCGACACCTGGACATCCCGGAGGCCCTGCTGTGACGGTTCTGCAGACGGCCCTGGACCCGACCGGTCCCGACTACCGGGCCCACCGCGAGGCCATGCTCGCCAAGCTCGCCGAGCTGGAGGCCGAGCACGCCAAGGCGCTCGCGGGCGGCGGCGAGAAGTACGTCGAGCGGCACCGGGGGCGCGGCAAGCTGCTCGTCCGCGAGCGCATCGAGCTGCTCCTCGACCCGGACACGCCGTTCCTGGAGCTGTCCCCGCTCGCCGCCTGGGGCAGCGACTACGCCGTCGGCGCGTCCCTGGTCACCGGCATCGGCGTGGTCGAGGGCGTGGAGTGCCTGATCACCGCCAACGACCCGACCGTGCGCGGCGGCGCCAGCAACCCGTGGAGCCTGAAGAAGGCCCTGCGCGCCAACGACATCGCCCTCGCCAACCGGCTGCCCTGCATCAGCCTGGTGGAGTCGGGCGGCGCCGATCTGCCCTCGCAGAAGGAGATCTTCATCCCGGGCGGCGCCGTCTTCCGCGACCTGACCCGGCTGTCCGCCGCCGGCATCCCGACCGTCGCCGTCGTCTTCGGCAACTCCACCGCGGGCGGCGCCTACGTCCCCGGCATGTCCGACCACGTGATCATGGTCAAGGAGCGGGCGAAAGTGTTCCTCGGCGGGCCGCCGCTGGTGAAGATGGCGACCGGCGAGGAGAGCGACGACGAGTCGCTGGGCGGCGCGGAGATGCACGCGCGCGTGTCGGGCCTCGCCGACTACTTCGCCGTGGACGAGTGGGACGCCCTGCGGCAGGCGCGGCGGGTCGTGGCCCGCCTCAACCACCGCAAGGCGTACCCCGATCCGGGCCCGGCCGAGCCGCCCAAGTACGACCCGGAGGAACTGCTCGGCATCGTCCCCGGCGACCTCAAGATCCCCTTCGATCCGCGCGAGGTCGTCGCCCGCATCGTCGACGCCTCCGACTTCGACGAGTTCAAGCCGCTGTACGGCACGAGCCTGGTGACCGGCTGGGCCGCCCTGCACGGCTACCCCGTCGGCATCCTGGCCAACGCCCAGGGGGTGCTGTTCAGCGAGGAGTCGCAGAAGGCCGCCCAGTTCATCCAGCTCGCCAACCAGCGCGACATCCCGCTGGTCTTCCTGCACAACACCACCGGCTACATGGTCGGCAGGGAGTACGAGCAGGGCGGGATCATCAAGCACGGCGCGATGATGATCAACGCGGTGAGCAACTCGCGGGTCCCGCACCTGTCGGTCCTCATGGGGGCTTCCTACGGCGCCGGGCACTACGGCATGTGCGGGCGGGCCTACGACCCGCGCTTCCTGTTCGCCTGGCCCGGCGCCAAGTCGGCCGTCATGGGCCCGCAGCAGCTCGCCGGCGTGCTGTCGATCGTGGCCCGGCAGTCGGCGGCGGCGAAGGGCCGGCCGTACGACGAGGACGCGGACGCCGCCCTGCGCGCCATGGTGGAGCAGCAGATCGAGTCCGAGTCGCTGCCGATGTTCCTGTCCGGGCGGCTGTACGACGACGGCGTCATCGACCCGCGCGACACCCGCACCGTCCTCGGCCTGTGCCTCTCCGCGATCCACACCGCCCCCTACGAGGGTGTGCGCGGCGGCTTCGGCGTCTTCCGGATGTGAGGGACCACGTGATTTCGACACTGCTCGTCGCCAACCGGGGCGAGATCGCCTGCCGGATCTTCCGCACCTGCGGTGAGCTGGGCATCCGGACGGTGGCCGTGCACTCGGACGCCGACGCGAACGCGCTCCACGCGCGGACGGCCGACGCGGCGGTACGGCTGCCGGGAGCGGCGCCCGCCGAGACGTACCTGCGCGGCGACCTGATCGTGAAGGCGGCCCTGTCCGCCGGCGCGGACGCCGTGCACCCCGGCTACGGCTTCCTGTCCGAGAGCCCCGACTTCGCGCGCGCCGTCCTCGACGCCGGCCTGACCTGGATCGGCCCGCCACCGCAGGCCATCGAGGCCATGGCGTCGAAGACCCGCGCCAAACGGCTGATGGGCCTCGCGCCCCTCGGCGAGGTCACCGAGGCCGACCTGCCGGTGCTGGTGAAGGCGGCCGCGGGCGGCGGCGGGCGCGGCATGCGGATCGTGCGCCGCCTGGCGGAGCTGGACGCCGCGCTGGAGGCCGCGCGCGCCGAGGCCGCGAGCGCCTTCGGCGACGGCGAGGTCTTCGTGGAGCCGTACATCGAACACGGCCGCCACGTCGAGGTGCAGATCCTCGCCGACACCCACGGCACCGTGTGGCCGCTCGGCACCCGCGACTGCTCCCTGCAGCGCCGCCACCAGAAGGTGATCGAGGAGGCCCCCGCACCGGGACTGTCCGACCGGCTCACCGAGGAGCTGTACGCGCTGGCCGTGCGCGCCGCCCGCTCCGTCTCCTACACCGGCGCCGGGACCGTCGAGTTCCTGGTCGCCGACGGCCGCGCGCACTTCCTGGAGATGAACACCCGCCTCCAGGTCGAACACCCCGTGACGGAGGCGGTGTTCGGCATCGACCTGGTGGCGGAGCAGATCCGCGTCGCCGAGGGCCACGCCCTGGCGCCCCGGCCGCCGCACGCGCGCGGCCACGCCGTCGAGGCCCGCCTCTACGCCGAGGACCCCGCAGGCGACTGGGCCCCGCAGACCGGCACCCTGCACCGCCTCGCCGTACCGGACGGCGTCCGCCTCGACACCGGCTACGGCGACGGCGACACCGTCGGCGTCCACTACGACCCGATGCTCGCCAAGGTCGTCGCGCACGCGCCCACCCGCGCGGAGGCGCTGCGCCGGCTCGCGGGCGCGCTGGAACGGGCGGAACTGCACGGCCCGGTCACCAACCGGGACCTGCTGGTGCGCTCCCTGCGCCACCCGGAGTTCGCCCGGGCCCGCATGGACACCGGGTTCTACGACCGCCACCTCGCCGAACTGACCCGGCCCGCACCCGACCCCCTCGCCCCTCTGGCTGCGGCCCTCGCCGACGCCCACGGCCGCTCCCGCTTCGGCGGCTGGCGCAACCTCCCCTCGCAGCCGCAGGTCAAGCGGTACGCGATGGCAGGGGAGGAGCACGAGGTCCGCTACCGGCACACCCGCGACGGCCTCACGGCCGACGGGGTCCGGGTCGTCCACGCCGACGCCCGCCGCGTCGTCCTGGAAGTGGACGGCGTCCAGCGCCGGTTCGACGTCGCGCGCCACGGCGACGAGGTCTACGTCAACTCCGCCCGCCTCACCGCCCTGCCCCGCTTCCCCGACCCCGCCGCCCAGCTCGCCCCCGGTTCCCTGCTGGCCCCCATGCCCGGCACCGTCGTACGCGTCGCCGAGGGCCTGGCGGAGGGGGCGGCCGTCGAGGCGGGCCGGCCCCTGATCTGGCTGGAGGCGATGAAGATGCAGCACCAGATCTCGGCGCCGGTCACCGGCACGCTCACCGCCTTGCACGCCCGGCCCGGACAGCAGGTCGAACCGGGCACGTTGCTCGCCGTAGTGCAGGAAACCTCTTCCTAGGAGCACCCCCATGACCGCCGTCATCGAATCCGAAGAGCACAAGGCCCTCCGGTCCGCGGTAGCCGCCCTCGGCAAACGCTTCGGCCGTGACTACTTCGTCCGGACCGTCGCCGAGGGCAAGCCCCCCACCGAACTCTGGTCGGAGGCGGGCAAGCTCGGCTACCTCGGCGTCAACCTGCCCGAGGAGTACGGCGGCGGCGGAGGCGGCATCGCCGAACTCGCCATCGTCCTGGAGGAACTGGGCGCCGCCGGCTCGCCCCTGCTCATGCTCATCGTCTCCCCGGCCATCTGCGGCACCGTGATCGCCCGCTTCGGCACCGAGGAGCAGAAGCGCGCCTGGCTCCCCGGGCTCGCCGACGGGACCCGCCTGATGGCGTTCGGCATCACCGAGCCCGACGCCGGCTCCAACAGCCACCGCATCACCACCACGGCCCGCCGCGACGGCGCCGACTGGCTCCTCACCGGCCGCAAGGTCTTCATCTCCGGCGTCAACATGGCCGACGCCGTGCTCATCGTCGGCCGCACCGAGGACGCCCGTACCGGACGACTCAAGCCGTGCCTGTTCATCGTCCCCACGGACGTTCCCGGCTTCCAGAAGCGGCCGATCGACATGGAACTGAACGCGGCCGAGAAGCAGTTCGAGCTGGTCCTGGACGACGTGCGGCTGCCCGCCGACGCCCTGGTCGGCGATGAGGACGCGGGCCTGCTCCAGCTGTTCGCCGGCCTCAACCCCGAGCGCATCATGACCGCCGCCTTCGCCGTCGGGATGGGCCGTTACGCGCTCGCCAAGGCGATCGAGTACGCCCGCGACCGCACCGTGTGGAAGACCCCCATCGGCGCCCACCAGGCCGTCGCCCACCCGCTGGCGCAGGCGCACATCGACCTGGAACTGGCCCGCCTGATGATGCAGAAGGCGGCCCATCTCTACGACATCGGCGACGACATCGGCGCGGGCGAGGCCGCCAACATGGCCAAGTACGCCGCCGGGGAGGCCTGCGTGAAGGCCGTCGACCAGGCCGTGCACACCCTCGGCGGCAACGGGCTCACCCGCGAGTTCGGACTCGCCTCGTTGATAACGGCCGCACGTGTGACTCGTATTGCTCCGGTGAGCCGGGAGATGATTCTCAACTACGTCTCCCACCAGACCCTGGGCCTGCCCAAGTCGTACTAGGCGACCGCACTGGAGGAACCGTGTTCCGCAGCGAGTACGCAGACGTCCCGCCCGTCCATCTCCCCATCCACGAGGCCGTCCTGGGGCGCGCCGCCGACTTCGGCGCCCAGCCCGCGCTGATCGACGGCACGGACGGCACCACCCTCACGTACGAGCAGGTGGACCGGTTCCACCGGCGCCTCGCCGCCGCGTTCGCCGACGCCGGCGTCCGCAAGGGCGACGTCCTCGCCCTGCACAGCCCCAACACGATCGCCTTCCCGACCGCCTTCTACGGGGCCACGCGCGCGGGCGCCGCCGTCACCACCGTGCACCCGCTCGCCACCCCCGAGGAGTTCGCCAAGCAGCTCGGCGACAGCGCGGCCCGCTGGATCGTCACCGTCTCCCCGCTGCTGCAGACAGCCCGCCGGGCCGCCGAACTCGCGGGCGGCGTACGGGAGATCTTCGTCTGCGACAGCGCACCCGGGCACCGGTCCCTCATCGACATGCTCGCCACCACCGCCCCCGAGCCCGAGGCCGACCTCGACCCGGCCGAGGACGTCGCCGCCCTGCCGTACTCCTCCGGCACCACCGGCACGCCCAAGGGCGTCATGCTCACCCACCGGCAGATCGCCACCAACCTCGCCCAGCTGGAGCCCGCCGTCCCGGCCGGTCCCGGCGACCGCATCCTCGCCGTCCTGCCCTTCTTCCACATATACGGCCTGACCGCCCTCATGAACGCGCCCCTGCGCAAGGGCGCCACCGTCGTCGTCCTGCCCCGCTTCGAGCTGGAGACCTTCCTCGCCGCGATCGAGCAACATCGCATCACCGGCCTCTACGTCGCCCCGCCGATCGTCCTCGCCCTCGCCAAGCACCCCGCGGTCACCCGCTACGACCTCTCCTCCCTGAAGTACGTCATCAGCGCCGCCGCCCCGCTCGACGCCCAACTCGCCCTCGCCTGCTCCGAACGCCTGGGCCTGCCCCCCATCGGCCAGGCCTACGGCATGACCGAACTCTCCCCCGGCACCCACGTCGTCCCCCTCGACCGCCTGCACGAGGCGCCCCCCGGCACCGTCGGCAGGCTCATCGCCGGCACCGAGATGCGGATTGTCTCCCTCGACGACCCCGACAAGGACCTCGGGACCGGCGAGCCGGGCGAGATCCTCATCCGCGGCCCCCAGGTCATGAAGGGCTACCTCGGCCGCCCCGACGCCACCGCCGCCATGATCGACGCGGCGGGCTGGCTGCACACCGGCGACGTCGGGTACGTCGACGGCGACGGCTGGCTGTGCGTCGTCGACCGGGTCAAGGAACTCATCAAGTACAAGGGCTTCCAGGTGGCCCCCGCCGAACTCGAGGCGCTGCTGCTCACCCACCCCGGCATCGCCGACGCCGCCGTCATCGGCGCCTACAACGACGACGGCAACGAGATCCCGCACGCCTTCGTCGTCCGCCGGGCCCAAGGCGCCGAAGCCGCCGAAGCCGCCGAGACCGCCGGGGAACTGACGGAGAACGAGGTCATGCTGTACGTCGCCGAACGCGTCGCCCCCTACAAGCGCGTCCGCCGCGTCACCTTCGTCGACACCGTCCCCCGCGCCGCCTCCGGCAAGATCCTGCGCCGGGAACTCAGGGAGCTGCCATGACGGCGATCACCCGCACCCGCACCCGCGGCGTCGAAACCCTCAGCCTCGACGCCGTCGACACCCGCAACGCGCTCTCCGCCGCCCTGGTCACCGCCCTCGCCGACGCCCTCACCGACTGCGGCAAGGACCCCGAGGTGCGCGCCGTCGTCCTCACCCACACCGGCACCACCTTCAGCGCCGGCGCCGACCTGCGCGACCCGCCCCACCCCGACAGCCTCGTCGGCCTGCTCCGGCAGATCGTCGAACTGCCCAAACCCGTCGTCGCCCGCGTCACCGGGCACGTCCGCGCCGGCGGCCTCGGCCTGCTCGCGGCGTGCGACCTCGCGGCGGCCTCCGCGCAGGCCACCTTCGCCTTCACCGAGGTCCGCATCGGCGTGGCCCCCGCCGTGATCTCCCTGCCCCTGCTGCCCCGCACCGACCCCCGCGCCCTGGCCCGCTACTACCTCACCGGCGAGCGCTTCGGCCCCGAGGAAGCCGTACGCGCCGGCCTGCTCACCACCACCGCCGACGACGTCGACGAAGCCCTCGCCCCCCTCCTGGACGGCCTGCGCCGTTCCGCGCCCCAGGCCCTCGCCGAGACGAAACGGCTGCTCACGGCTAGGGTGCTGGAGGCATTCGACCGGGACGCGGCCGCCCTCACCGCACTCTCGGCCCGGCTGTTCGCCTCCGACCAGGCCCGGGAGGGGATGACGGCCTTCCTCGAAAGACGCGACGCGGCATGGGTGGTGTGACCACATGAGCACGACGGCGGCACGCGACCGCCTCCCCAAGCAGGACCGCAGCCGGGCCACCCGGCAGCGGCTCCTGGAGGCCGCCGTCGCCTGCCTCGCCGAACGCGGCTGGGCCGGCTCCACCGTCGCCGTCGTCGCCGAACGGGCCGGCGTCTCCCGGGGCGCCGCCCAGCACCACTTCCCCACCCGCGAGGACCTCTTCACGGCCGCCGTCGAGTACGTCGCCGAAGAACGCTCCACCGCGCTGCGCGCGCTCTTCCCGGCCGGCCCCGCCGACCGCCGCGCCGTCGTCACCGCCCTCGTCGGCCTCTTCACCGGCCCCCTCTTCCGTGCCGCGCTGCACCTGTGGGTCGCCGCCGGCGACGAGGAACAGCTACGCCCGCGCGTCACCGAACTCGAGGCCCGCGTCGGCCGCGAGACCCACCGCATCGCCGTCGACCTCCTCGGCGCCGACGAGACCCGGCCCGGCGTCCGCGAAACCGTCCAGGGCTTCCTCGACATGGCCCGCGGCCTCGGCCTCGCCAACCTCCTCACCGACGACACCGCCCGCCGCGAACGAGTCGTCGCGCAGTGGGCGGCCCTGCTGGACCAGGCCCTGCGCTGAGCCGCGCCCGGGACGTGAGGCGGGCCACATCCGCATCCAGGGGCGCGCAGTACCCTGAGCCCATGCTTTTGATGCTCGTCCGCCGCCGCCACGTGGACTACGTGCGCGTCACGAGCATGGGCTGTCGGCGCCTCAGCGCCTGACCCAGCCCCCACTTCTCGCTTCTCTGCTCGGTTTTCCCATTCCGGCACCCGGGGGCCGCCCACCCCCGCGGCCACCCGTGCCCCGTACACCCCGCGGACGCACCATGACCTCGCACACCGCGACGACCCCGTCGTACGACCAGCTGCCCGTCATCGACCTGTCGGCCGCCGACCGTGGCCCCCGGGCCCGTGCCCGGCTCCACGCCCAACTGCACGGCGCCGCCCACGACGTCGGCTTCTTCCAGCTCGTCGGACATGGCGTCACCCCCGCCGAGACCGACGCCCTCCTCACCGCCATGCGCGCCTTCTTCGCCCTCCCCGAGGCCGACCGGCTCGCCCTGGACAACGTGGGCTCCCCGCACTTTCGCGGCTACACCCGCACCGGCGACGAACGCACCGGCGGCACCCGCGACTGGCGCGACCAGCTCGACATAGGCGCCGAACGCCCCGCCCGCGTCCCCGGCCCCGGCGAACCGCCGTACTGGTGGCTGCAGGGCCCCAACCAGTGGCCGGCCGCCCTCCCGGAACTGCGCACCGCCGCCCTCGCCTGGATCGACCGGCTCAGCGCGGTCGCCGACCGCCTCCTGCACGAACTGCTCGCCGCCATCGGCGCCCCCGCCGGCTTCTACGACCCGATCTTCGGCGACCGGGCCCACCCGCACCTCAAGCTCGTCCGCTACCCCGGCAGCGCGGGCGACGGCACCGACCAGGGCGTCGGCGCCCACAAGGACTACGGCTTCCTCACCCTGCTCCTGCAGGACACCGTCGGCGGCCTCCAGGTCCAGCGCGAGGACGGCCTCTTCCACGACGTGCCGCCCATCGAGGGCGCCTTCGTCGTCAACCTCGGCGAACTCCTGGAGGTCGCCACCAACGGCTACCTCCTGGCCACCAACCACCGCGTGGTCAGCCCGCCCGGGGCGACGGAACGCTTCTCGGTCCCGTTCTTCTACAACCCGCGCCTCGACGCCCGGATCGAGCCCCTGCCCTTCCCGCACGCCTCCGACGCCCCCGGCATCACGACCGACCCCACCAACCCGCTGTACGCCGAGTACGGCTACAACGAACTCAAGGGCAAGCTCAGGGCCCACCCCCTGGTGGCGGAGCGACACCACGCGAGCCTTCTGACCCCGGCCTGATCAACGCGGTGCGGGGCGCGGGGCCGCATGCGACATGCGGCCCCGGCGCGCGGGTGCGGCCGGCCGCGCCCCTCAGGGGGCGATGCCCGCATACCCTGCGATGTCCTCGGGCCCACGCGACCCGGGCCCCACGTACCGGGCGGAAGGCCGCACCAGCCGCCCCGTCCGCTTCTGCTCCAGAATGTGGGCCGACCAGCCGGCGGTGCGCGCACACGTGAACATCGACGTGAACATGTGCGCCGGCACCTCCGCGAAGTCCAGCACGATCGCGGCCCAGAACTCCACATTGGTCGCCAGCACCCGGTCCGGCCGACGGTTGTGCAGCTCCTCCAGCGCCGCCTTCTCCAGCGCCTCGGCCACCTCGAAGCGCGGAGCGCCCAGCTCCCGCGCCGTACGCCGCAGCACGCGCGCCCGCGGGTCCTCCGCCCGGTACACCCGGTGCCCGAAGCCCATCAGCCGTTCACCGCGGTCCAGCGCCTGCCGGACATACGCCTCCGCGTTCCCCGTGCGCTCGATCTCCTCGATCATCCCCAGCACCCGCGACGGCGCACCCCCGTGCAGCGGCCCCGACATCGCCCCCACCGCACCGGACAGCGCGGCGGCGACGTCGGCGCCCGTGGAGGCGATGACCCGCGCCGTGAACGTGGAGGCGTTCATCCCGTGTTCGGCCGCGGACGTCCAGTACGCGTCCACCGCGGCGACATGCCTCGGGTCCGGCTCGCCCCGCCAGCGGATCATGAACCGCTCCACGACCGACTTCGCCTTGTCGATCTCCCGCTGCGGCACCATCGGCAGCCCCTGCCCGCGCGCCGACTGGGCGACGTATGACAACGCCATGACGGCGGCCCGCGCCAGATCCTCCCGCGCCTGCCGCTCGTCGATGTCCAGCAGCGGTTTCAGCCCCCACACCGGGGCGAGCATCGCCAGCGCCGACTGCACGTCCACCCGGACGTCTCCGGAGTGCACCGGGATGGGGAACGGCTCGGCCGGCGGCAGGCCGGGATTGAAGGCGCCGTCGACCAGCAGCCCCCACACGTTCCCGAACGAGACACGGCCGACCAGGTCCTCGATGTCGACACCCCGGTAGCGCAGGGCGCCGCCCTCCTTGTCCGGTTCGGCGATCTCCGTCTCGAACGCAACGACTCCCTCGAGCCCGGGTACGAAATCGGACATCAGGCGGCTCCTCGTGATGTGGCGGGCGGCGGACACCCCGGGTGATGCCCCGATCGTCCGGTGGTCATCCGGTGGTCACCCAAACCGCGGGGGGAACCAGCACGATATCCCCGAGTGCCAACATTGGGGAGACGCTACGACACTCAGTGCCACACCCATTCGATACGGCAAGATGACCGCGTGACCGACCGCGACCCCCTCCTGGACCCCGTCGTCGACCCCGCCGCCATGCGCAAGCAGTACCGGGCCGACGGACTCGCCGAACAGGACCTCGCCGCCCACCCCATGGACCAGTTCGCCCGCTGGTTCGAGGACGCGGCACGGGCGTCCCTGCACGGCACGATCTACGAACCCAACGCCATGATCGTCTCCACCGCGGACGCCGCCGGACGCCCCAGCTCGCGCACGGTCCTGATGAAGCAGTTCGACACCGAGGGCTTCGTCTTCTACACCAACTACGACTCCCGCAAGGCCCGCGACCTCGCGGCGAACCCGTACGTCTCGCTGCTCTTCCCCTGGCACCCGCTGGCCCGCCAGGTCATCGTCACCGGCACCGCGTGCCGCACCGGCCGCGACGAGACCGCCGCCTACTTCCGCACCCGCCCGCACGGCTCCCAGCTGGGCGCCTGGGCCAGCGCCCAGTCCTCGGTGATCGCCTCCCGCGCCGAACTCGACGCCGCGTACGCCGAGCTGGAAGCCCGCTACCCCGAGGACGAACAGGTCCCGGTCCCGCCGCACTGGGGCGGGTTCCGCGTCGCCCCCGAGTCGATCGAGTTCTGGCAGGGCCGCGTGAACCGCCTCCACGACCGCCTCCGCTACGTCAGCCGGCCGGGCGGCGCCTGGAAGGTCGAACGCCTCAGCCCCTGACGCACCGGCCCGAGAACGCAGACGACCCGCGGGCTGGGTTCCTCCGAGGAGGAGCCGGCCGGACGTACCGGCAGCCCGCGGGTCGGGTGACTGCGTTGGATTGGGCCGGCTGCGTGTTTCTCGCACACGCTGGTCCGGCACCGCACAAAGTGTGGTGGCGAGCCGCTAGCCCGCAGCCACCTCGCGCGTCCGGGTTTCACTCATGTACCCGATCACCTCCTCTCCACGTGAGGCACAGCCTAGGAAGCCCCGGGCCGTGACTCAACTGTTTTTCGGAGATCCTGACGCCGGGCTTGTGGACGGGGTGCGCAGCCGTACCCGCCGCCCCGGTGGAGCAGGGTGGAGCAGCCGCGGATTTCCCTGCCGGAGCCCGCCCGGATGTGCGAATGTCGCCGATTCGCCGAACGTGTGACCGGCGTTGATGGTAGGGCTGTTCCATGTGAGTGATCTTCGTATTGAGGCCGTCCAGGGCGACGGCATGCTGGAGCAGTGGCGGTACGCGCACAACGTGGTCGTGCCGCCCGCTGCGATGTCCCTGGAGGACGCGCGGCTGCGGCTGGGGCGGTACCGGCTGGAGAACGCGTATCTCGGGGATGTGCTGGTGGGGTGTTCGACGGTGCGGCCGCCGGTGGGGGAGGAGGCCGTGGCGACGGTCATCGCGCGGGTGCTGCCGGAGTTCCGGAGGCGGGGGTTCGGGGCGGCGGTCTACGACAGCGCGCTGGGGCACGCGCGCGTGCTGGGGGCGAAGGCCGTCGAGACGTGTGTGCTGGCGGCCAACGAGGACGGGCTGCGGTTCGCGCGGCGGCGGGGGTTCGTGGAGATCGAGCGGTATGTGCTGGACGGGGAGCGGGACGAGTGGGTCGACCTGCGGCTCGGGCGCGCGGGGTCGGGGGATTGATTCCCGCAATCTTGCGGGAACAGGATGTGGGCTGTGTCACGTTCCAGTTGAATGAGGGCCAGTGAGCGAAACGAGCGCCGTACGTGCGCCGACGCAGTCTCCAGGGGGTCCAGGTGAGTGCTTCCCGGCGGAGTGGGACCACCGACGAGCTGGGGCCTGAGGAGCCCGGCGAGTCCGGCGGATCCGACCTGCTCGCCGCGCTGCTGGACGGCATGGACGCGGCGCTGTGCGCCTTCGACGCCGACGGGGTGGTCACGCACTGGAACCGCGAGGCGGAGCGGATCCTGGGCTGGACCGCCGCCGAGGCCGTCGGGCGGCACGGGTTCGCCGGGTGGGCGGTGCGCAGCGCCGACGCCGAGGAGGTCCAGGCCCGGCTGATGTCGGCGATGCGGGCGCCGGGGCGGCAGGTGCACGAGTTCGCGCTGGTGACCAAGGACGGCGGGCGGGTTCTCGTGCGGACGCAGTCCGCCGCCGTGCGGGGGCCCGACGGTGAGCCGGCGGGGGTGTACTGCGCCTTCAGCGAGGTGCACGCGCAGATCGATCTGGAGCGGTCGATCGCGTTGAGCGAGGCGCTGCTGGAGGACGCGGCCTGGGGGGTCGTGCTCGTCGACGCGGACCTGCGGCCCGCCGTGGTGAACGCGTTCGCGGCGCGTGCGCTGGGGATCGGGCGCACGTCGGCGCTGGGCCGGCCGCTGGGTGAGCTGCTGGGCCAGGGCGTGGAGGAGTTGGAGGCCGCGCTCGCGCACGTCCTGGCCGAGGGCGCGCCGCCGGCGCCCGCGGAGATGTGGGTGACGGTGCGCGCTCCGCAGGGTGAGCGGCGGCGCTGCTGGCGGTGCGGCTTTCTGCGGCTGGCCTCGCCGCTGGCGGAGGAGCCGGTGCCGCTGGGCGTCGGCTGGCTGTTCCAGGACGTCACCGAGGCGAAGCAGGTCGAGCAGGAGGCCTCGCTGCTGCGGTTCCGCACGAACCAGTTGCATCGTGCGGCGCGTGCCGCCGCCGAGTGCGAGGACCCGGCGGAGGCGGCCACCCTGCATCTGGACTTCGCCCTGGCCGGTTTCGCGGACCACGCGCTGCTGGACCGGGTGGCGGACGCCCCGCGCGCGGAGGGCGGCGCGGACGCGGGTCCGCCGCGGCTGGTGCGGCTCGCCGCCACGCCCGCGGGCGCGCCGGGGCCGAGTCTGCTGACGGGGGCGGCCGGGCTGCCCGTGCGCTACGAGGCGGGGCATCCGGCGCTGCAGTGCGTGGAGCGGGCGGGGAGTGTGCGGGCGGATGCCGGGCCGGGGCCGGCGGAGCGGGCGCGGGAGTGGGCGCTGCAGCGGCAGTGGCCCGCTGACGCGGTGCACGCGCTGTGCGCGGCGGTGCGCAGCCGGGGGCGCACGCTGGGTGTGGTGACGTTTCTGCGTACGGCGGGGCGCAGCCGCTTCGAGCGGTCGGACGCGGCCTATGCGGAGGACGTGGCGTTGCGGATCGCGGCGCTGCTGGACCTGGCGGAGGCGGACCGGGAGAAGTAGCCCCGGGGCGCCTGCGGGCCGGCGGCCGGCTCAGTGGCGGTAGAAGATCCGGTCGCCGTACTGCTCCATGACCCGGCGGTTCCACTCGTGGCCGCCGTCGACGTTGCCGGAGCGCAGGAGCGGGGGCTCGATGCCGCGGTCGGCGAGGGTGGCGGCGGTGGTGGCCATGACGGCCTGCATCAGGGCGGCGGTGACCACGGTGGAGGCGGGGGCGAAGGGCGCGGGGATGGTGTCGAGGGTGAGTTCGGCGTCGCCGACGGGGATCTTGGAGTCGAGGACGACGTCGCAGTGGTCCTTGAGGAAGGTGCCGGAGGCGTGCCGGGAGGTGGTCTGGGCGGCGTAGGCGACGGAGGTGACGCCGATGACCCGCACGCCGCGTTCGCGGGCGCCGCGGGCCATCTCGACGGGCAGGGCGTTGCGGCCGGACAGGGAGATGATCACGAGGGCGTCGCCGGCGCGGAGGGGGGAGGTGTCGAGGACGGCGCTCGCGAGTCCGTCGACGCGTTCGAGGGCGGAGCCGAGGGTGGCGGGGGTGACGTCGACGCCGACGACGCCGGGGACGGCGAGCAGGTTCATCAGGGCGAGGCCGCCGGCACGGTAGACGACGTCCTGGGCGGCGAGGGAGGAGTGCCCGGCGCCGAAGGCGAACAGGCGGCCGCCGGCCGCGACGGTGTCGGCGAGGAGGGTGCCGGCCGCGGCGATCGCCTCGGCCTCCTCCTCGCGGACGCGTTGCAGCAGGTTGACGGCGGCGTCGAAGAACAGGTCGGCAGGCGTGCCGTCGCTCATGCGGTGCCCCTTCGCAGCGTCTGTGTCGCGGATCACGGTGCGGTCTGGACCAGTGCCGTGTCAATACGGCCTGCCGGAGCGCCCTGTGGTGCGCC
The DNA here is from genome assembly GCF_047340315.1 of Streptomyces sp. AF1A. Lineage (NCBI taxonomy): Bacteria > Bacillati > Actinomycetota > Actinomycetes > Kitasatosporales > Streptomycetaceae > Streptomyces > Streptomyces sp. AF1A. The sequence continues at coordinate 7,044 of NZ_JBLEBI010000071.1, read as the reverse complement.
CGTGCCGGTCATTCCGCCGGAGGCCCCCGCTTGTCAGTGGGATCCGGCAGAATTGGTGTCAGGGCCAGCGCACGCGCCAGGCTGCCGGCAGAGGTAATCGAGGGGCACGTATGTCCGGACTGATCGACACCACGGAGATGTATCTCCGCACCATCCTCGAGCTGGAGGAGGAAGGCGTCGTCCCCATGCGCGCCCGCATCGCGGAGCGGCTGGACCAGAGTGGGCCGACGGTGAGCCAGACGGTGGCGCGGATGGAGCGCGACGGCCTGGTGTCCGTGGCCAGCGACCGGCATCTGGAGCTGACGGACGAGGGCAGAAGGCTCGCCACGCGCGTGATGCGCAAGCACCGTCTCGCGGAGTGCCTGCTGGTCGACGTGATCGGCCTGGAGTGGGAGCAGGTCCACGCGGAGGCGTGCCGCTGGGAGCACGTGATGAGCGAGGCCGTGGAGCGCAGGGTGCTGGAGCTGCTGCGGCACCCGACCGAGTCGCCGTACGGCAACCCGATCCCGGGGCTCGAGGAGCTGGGCGAGAAGGACGGGGCGGACCCGTTCCTGGACGAGGGCATGGTCTCGCTGGCGGACCTGGACGCGGGCGCGGACGCCAAGACGGTCGTCGTGCGCCGGATCGGTGAGCCGATCCAGACGGACGCGCAGCTGATGTACACGCTGCGGCGGGCGGGTGTGCAGCCCGGTTCGGTGGTGAGCGTGACCGAGTCGGCCGGCGGGGTGCTGGTGGGCAGCGGTGGTGAGGCGGCCGAGCTGGAGGCGGACGTCGCCTCGCATGTGTTCGTCGCCAAGCGCTGAGCATGGGAGGGCCCCGGCACCGTGTGGCGCCGGGGCCTGTCCTCCCCTGTGCTGACCCGGAGCCCCGAGCTCCCAGGGTCGTCCCCCTCGGACCGGCTTTTCCCCGAGCGGTCCGCCTCCCGCCAGAAGAGATCCCCTCGGCGGCGGCGATCATTCCTCGGGGGCTGTCACTCGAAGGAGGGGTGTTGGCCGCAGGAACGGTCCTTTCGAATGCAAGTTCGATAGTGTTCGGGGCAGGCGGAACCGTACGAGGCAGGCGGAGCTGGGGGGTACCGGGCCCATGGCACGGCGTATCGACGTGACGGGATCGGGCGGGGTGCGCCTGGCCGCGTGGGAGTTCGCCGACCCTCCGAAGCGGGATCCTGAGGATGCGGACGCCGACCGGGCGCAGCCGGCGCCCGGCGGCCCGGGCGTGCTGTTACTCCACGGCCTGATGGGCCGTGCCTCCCACTGGGCGTCCACCGCCCGCTGGCTGGCCGAGCGCCACCGGGCCGTCGCACTCGACCAGCGCGGCCACGGCCGGAGCGACAAGCCCCCGGAGGCCGACTACACCCGCGAGGCCTACGTCGACGACGCCGAGGCCGCCCTCGAACAGCTCGGCCTCGCCCCCGCCCTGCTCGTCGGCCACGCCATGGGGGCGCTGACCGCCTGGCAGCTCGCCGCGAAACGCCCCGACCTGGTGTGCGGGGTGGTCATCTGCGACATGCGGGCCTCCGCGCTCGGCGCCGCCTCGCAGCGCGAGTGGACCGACTGGTTCCGGTCCTGGCCCGTCCCCTTCGCCACGCTCGCCGACGTCCGCGAGTGGTTCGGCGAGGACGATCCCTGGGTGGAGCGCCCGAATCCGGCGCGCGGGGCGTTCTACGCCGAGGTGATGCACGAGTGCGAGGACGGCTGGCGGCCGGTGTTCGAGCCGGAGCAGATGCTCAGGACCCGGGAGACCTGGGTCCACGACGCCCACTGGGAGGAGCTGGCCCAGGTGCGCTGCCCGGCGCTCGTCGTCCGCGCCCTGGACGGGGAGCTGGGGCGCGCGGAGGCCCAGGAGATGGTCCGGGTGCTGCCGCGCGGCCAGTACGCCGAGGTGCCCGACGCCGGGCACCTCGCCCACTACGACCATCCGGAGGACTGGCGGGAGGCCGTCGCGCCCTTCGTCGGCCAGGTGCTCGGGGAGTGACCTCCGCCTGCGCGTCCCGGCGGCCCGGCGGACGGGATCCGCGGGAGCGGCCTACCCCTTGCTGACCGCCGCCAGGATCTCCGGCAGCCGGGAGGCGGTGCGCGGGGCGGCCAGGCGCAGGCCGGCCAGGGTGAGCGCGGCGCCGTAGGCCACGCCGGCCGGCAGCAGCAGCCAGCGCCACGCGGCGCCGTCGGCGCTCACGTTGAGCCAGATGGTGAGCGCGATGACGGGGGAGCACAGCAGGGCGGCGGAGACCATGCCGCCGAAGATGGAGATCCAGGCGAGGCCGGCCTGACCGGGGGCGACGTTCCTGTGGCCCTCCTGGGGGATGGAGTAGGGGAACCGGGCCGAGGTCCACACCCCGGTGCCCAGCATCGCGCCGAGCAGCGCGAAGGACAGCCCCAGCACCTCCGGGAGCCGGGCCCAGGCGCCCAGCACGGCCGTTGTGAGCACGGTGACGAGCGCCGCGTAGGGGACGGTGATCAGCAGCAGGGCCAGGGCCCGGCCGCGCAGCTCCTCGTAGGCGTCCCGCGAGGTGGAGACGGTGAGGGCGACCATCCAGAAGGCGGAGGTGTCCTGCCCGAACTGGTTGTACATCTGGATGCCGAGCATCCCGGCGGCGAAGCACGCGAAGTAGACCGACCCGGTGCCCTGCAGCGCGTTGAACACCGGCACGATCAGCCCGATCGCCAGCGAGGTCACCCAGGCCGCCTTGGTCTTCGGGTCGCGCCATATGTAGCGCAGGCTGCGCTCCATGACCGTGCCCGTGCGTCCGCCCGGCAGCAGCCGCGCGAGCCCGCTCGCGGAGGCGCGGTCCCGGCTCCCGGCGTCCAGGGCCTGGAGGGCGGACCTGTCGGGCGCGGTCATCAGCCGGGTCAGGCTCCGCGCCCATGCGGCGATCAGCGCCGCCAGCCCGACCGCGGTCATGAGGAGCTGGGCGAGGGCCAGGCCGTAGGAGCCGTCGCTCGCCGCGCGCACCGCGGCCACCGCCGACCCGGGAGGCAGCCACGACAGCACGTCCGCGACCGGCTGGAGCTGCCCGAGCCCGCCCGTACCGAGCCGCCGGGCGCCGAAGTTGACCAACTGGCTCCCGATCGCGATCACCAGCCCGCTCAGCACGGCGAGGTCGCGGCCCTTGCGGCTGGTGAGCAGCCGCACGTTGGCCGTGGCGACGGTCCGCGCGAGCGCCACGCAGACCAGCAGCGCGAGGGCGACGGCGACGACCGCGACGGCGTACCCCGCCGCGCCGTGCGCCGCCGCCAGCGCACAGCCCGTCAGCAGCAGCAGGGACACGAGCGGGCCGATGCCGACCAGGGAGGCGGCGAGCAGGCCCCGCACCAGCGTCCGGGGCCGCAGCGGCAGCATCACCAGCCGGGTCGGGTCGAGCGTCTCGTCGCCGGTGGGGAAGAACAGGGGCAGCACCGCCCAGCCCAGGGCCAGCAGGGCCGCGCCGAGCACGGCCACCACGTCCGCGTGCGCCCGCCCGCGCAGCAGGAGCAGGCCGAGCAGCTGCGCCAGCGCGAACAGGAGGGCGAGGACAGTGGAGAAGGCGAACGCGGCCCGCCGCCCCCCGGACTGGCGCAGGCCGCCGCGCAGCAGGGACAGTTTCAGGCGTACGAGGGTGGCGGCGGGACTCGTCATCGGGCCGCCCCGCCGCCCAGCCAGTCCAGGTCGGACCCGGTGTCCCGGCCGCTCGCCCCGACCAGCTCCAGGAACGCGCCCTGCAGGGTGGGGTGGTCCCCGCGCACCTCGGCGAGCGGGCCGGTGGCGCGGATGCGTCCCGCGGCGAGCACCGCGACCCAGTCGCACAGCGACTCGACCAGCTCCATGACGTGCGAGGAGAACACCACGGTGGCGCCGGAGGCGGTGTACCGCTCGAGGACGCCCCGGATGGTCTGCGCGGACACCGGGTCGACGCCCTCGAACGGCTCGTCGAGAAAGAGCACGTCGGGATTGTGCAGAAGGGCGGCGGCGAGTCCGATCTTCTTGCGCATGCCGGTCGAGTAGTCGACGACGAGCTTGTGCTGGGCCCCGGCCAGGTCGAGCACGTCCAGCAGCTGGGTGGCGCGCTTGTCCACCTCGGCGCCCGGCAGTCCGCGCAACCGCCCGGAGTAGCCGAGCAGTTCCCGCCCGGACAGCCGCTCGAACAGCCTCAGACCCTCGGGGAGGACGCCGATCCGCGCCTTGACGGCCACCGGGTCCCGCCACACGTCGTGCCCGACGACCTCCACGCTGCCCTCATCGGGCCGCAGCAGCCCCGTCACCATGGACAGCGTGGTCGTCTTCCCGGCGCCGTTGGGCCCGACCAGCCCGATGAACTTCCCGGCAGGCAGCTCCAGATCGATTCCGCCGACAGCGACCTGCTGCCCGAACCGCTTCCAGAGCCCCCGCACCCGCACTGCAGCTTCGGTCATGCCTAGACAGTACGGCGCTGCCGGCGGGTGGAACTCAGCGGTCGCGGCCGCAGGCGTAGGCGAGCGCCGAGATCAGCTCCTCGGCGTCCGGCAGCCACCGGTTGGCGGGGGTGGGGCGGCAGGCCCACTGCACCGCACCGCGCGAGCCGAACCGGGTGGGGGGAGCGGCCACGAACGCCCCCTCGCCCAGCGCCACCAGGTCCAGGGACGGCACCGACCAGCCCAGTTTGCGGACCAGTTCCGGCACCTTCACCGCGCCTCCCGGCAGCACGAAGAAGTGCATCCGCCGGTCGGGGGCCAGCGTGACCGGCCCCAGGGTCAGCTCCATCCGCTCCATACGGGCGAGCGCCAGGAACCCCGCGCTCTCCGGGACGGACAGCGCGTCGAACGTGCGCCCCGTCGGCAGCAGGATCGACGCCGTCGGCTGCTTCTGCCACATCCGGCGCACGACGGTCGCACTGCCGGTCGCCTGGCTCGCCCAGTCGGGGCGCGTGGGGTGCGCACCCGGCGCAGGGCAGGAGGCGTCGCCGCACGAGCAGCGCTGCATCCCGTCGACGGCTTCCAGCCAGGTGCCCGGGAACACGTCCCAGTGCCGTTCCTCGGCGTAGCGTACGGCGGTTTCCAGCAGCGACTGCCCGCGCTGCTGCGGAATGTGGGCGGCTGCGGCCCCGGCGATCGTCTCTTCCACGCCCCACTCAACTCCCTCGCCCACCTGGAGTTACGGCCACGGCGCGCGCCGGGGAGGAGCATCGATTCGGCAATTGGGGCGCATGGGTGCACAGGCGGGGGCGCGCGGGAGGAAGCGCGGGGTGTGCTGGGTAGCCAGGGAGGGGGTGGGGTCTGCCTTTACCCCGGCAAACCGCACATGTCACGCATTGACGGTATGTCAGCTGGGCAGTGATCTTTCCGAAACGGTCACGCTCCAGGGGTTCGCAGGGGGTAGCTCATGGCCGCAAGGCCTCTCGTGGCGAGGCAGCCGAACGAACGGCTGCAGGCTCTCATCCAGGAAGCGGGGTGCTCGAACGCCGGGCTGGCCCGGCGGGTCAACATGTGCGGCGCCGAGCACGGTCTCGACCTGCGCTACGACAAGACCTCGGTGGCCCGCTGGCTGCGCGGCCAGCAGCCGCGGGGCCGGGCGCCGGCGATCATCGCGGAGGCGCTCGGGCGCAAGCTCGGCCGTACGGTCACGATCGACGAGATCGGCATGGCCAACGGCAAGAACCTCGCCTCGGGGGTCGGTCTCCAGTTCTCGCCGACGGTACTGGGGGCCATCGAGCAGGTCTGCGAGCTGTGGCGCAGCGACGTGGGGCGCCGGGACTTCCTGTCCGGCTCCTCCGTCGCCGCCTCCGCGCTGGTCGAGCCCAGCCGCGACTGGCTGATCTCGGCGCCGGACGCCCAGGTGGCGCGGCAGGCGGGCCCGCGGGTGGGCCAGTCCGACGTGGCGGCCGTGCGGTCCATGACCCAGGCGCTGACCGACCTGGACCACCAGTTCGGCAGCGGTCATGTGCGCCCGGTCGTCGTGCACTACCTCAACAGCGTCGTCTCGGGCCTGCTGGCCGGCTCCTACCGGGAGGCGGTCGGGCGGGAACTCTTCGCCGCCGTCGCCCGGTTGACGGAGCTCGCCGGGTACATGGCGGTGGACACCGGGCAACCGGGGCTGGCCCAGCGGTACTACATCCAGTCGCTGCGGCTCGCACAGGCCGCGGGGGACCGCGGCTACGGCGGGTACGTCCTCGCCGCGTCCATGAGCCACCTCGCCGCGCAGCTCGGAAACCCGCGCGAGATCGCCCAGTTGGCGCGGGCGGCGCAGGAGGGCGCGCGCGGGCATGTGACCCCGCGCGTGGAGGCGATGTTCCACGCGGCCGAGGCGCGCGGGCACGCCCTGCTCGGCGACGCGCCCGCGGCGCAGGCGTCCACCGGGCGGGCGGTCGCCGCGATGGAGCAGGCGGACGCCGCCTCCGGGGACGACCCGGTGTGGATCAGGCATTTCGACGAGGCGTATCTGGCCGACGAGTTGGCGCACTGCCACCGGGACCTCGGGCAGCCCGAGCAGGCGGCGCGCTACGCCGAGCAGTCGCTGGCCGCACACCCCGAGTCCCGGGCCCGGCGCCGCGCGATCGACTATGTGCTGCTCGCCACGGCCCAGGTGCAGCAGCGGGAGATCGAACAGGCCTGTGCCACCGGGCTGCAGGCGGTGGAACTGCTGGAGACGCTGCGCTCCAACCGGGGCGCGGAGTACCTGGAGGACCTCCAGCAGCGCCTGGAGCCGTTCCGGGAGGAGTCGGTGGTACGGGAGTTCGGCGCCCGCCTCGACCTGCAGCAGGCCGCGTGAACGCCGGCCGCGGAAACGTGTGAACGTGTGGTGAACGCCACGCGCGCGCGCCGGAGAGCCCATGTACAGCGTCCGGCGGGGCCGTTGTGTTACTGCCGTCACAGGGAAGGAGGTCGCGTCCTGAGCTGCGTGGCACCCGGCTCGGGGGACCCGGTAGCGTGAGCCGACGATGCACAAGGTCCCCCATTAGTAGGAGTCCCGGTGACGCAGAGTGGACGGGGCGAGGAGCCCTCGGCGCGGCCCGCGCGCGAAGGCATCGTGCTGCCCTCCGACGGCGGCGAGCCCCTGCTGCCGAGCATGACCGCCGCGCCCGCCCCCGTGGCA
>NZ_JBLEBI010000070.1:0-32179 GCF_047340315.1 Streptomyces sp. AF1A | reverse complement strand
CGGGGGTGGGGTGGGTGACCGGGTCGGAGATCTCGGCACCCGCGCCGGCGGAGCTCGCGGCATCGGCACTGGCGAGACTCACGGCATCCGCACCGGCGGGGCGGATGACCGGACCCGGCTCGGCGGAGAAGCCCAGGCGGGCGGCGTTGCGGCTGAGGGAGCGGATGCGGGCGTGGGCGTACCGCACCCGGAACAGCGGATTGCTCTCACGCTGGACCAGGTGATCGGCGGTGATCCGGGGCCGGTCGTGCGCGGCGGGGTGGAGGAGGGCCCACTGGGCGGCGTCGGGTCCGAGCGGAGCGGGGTCCTCCGGCGCCGGGACGGGCCGCAGGTTCACCGGCTCGCCGTGCTCTACGGTGGCCCGCCCGCCCTGCGTGGCCACGATCCGTACGACGGCGTCGGCGACGATCTCGGCCCGCACCTCGTACGGCACCCGAAGGGTGACGACCTGCCCGGCGAGGGCGTCCCCGTGCCCGTACTCCGCACCACGTGCGCGGATCTCACGGACCAGCTCGGTGACAGGATCGGCGCGCTCGTCGAGCCGGATGTTGAGGAACCCGGGCCCGGTGACGACGACGTCCTGGATGCCGTCCACGCCGACGAGCCGGGGCCGCAGAATCTCGGCCACCCGCAACGCCGGCTGCCCGGCGGACCGGGCCAGCTGCAGGGCCACGGTGGTCGCGTAGTCCCCGCATCCCCCGGGCCCCGGCTCGCGCACGACGACCCGCTCGGGCACGGCCACACTCAGCTCCCCCTCGTCGACGGCACGACGCACCGCGTGCAACACGGTGCGGGAGAGCTCGACGGGGGTCACGGTGACAAGGGTAGGGGAGGAGGGAGCGGGCAGGAGAGGCGGTTTCTCTCTGTGGGACGGCGCGCGATCCGGCTACGGACGGACGCCACCCGGCGCACGCCAGGACTGGGGCGCACTGACCGCGGGAGGAGACACACCAGACACGTCCTACAACTGGCCGACGGAAGATCCGGCCAAGCGGAGCACTCAACCGCCCCAGGAAGGAAATGCACCACCTGAGATGAGCCGTCGCTCCACCTCGGCGAAACCCCGGAGCCGAGGCGGAGCCTCGACACACCCCGGAGGACACGCACCGAAGACGGAATGCACAGGAGACGGAATTCTCACCCCACCCCGGAGGGACACGCACCCAAGACGAACCCTCTACCCACCGAAGGAGATGCCACCGGGTACACCGTCGGCAACGCCGTCGTCGTCACCGTCACCTTCCCCCTCACCGCCCCCTCCCCCGTCACTCGCTCTCCCGTGCCGCTCTCCCCCATGACCACCCCGGCCGTCGATCAGGTCTTTGACGAGCCGCACGAGTTCGGCGGGTTCGAAGGGTTTGGCGAGAAAGGCGTCCACACCCACGTCGAGGCCGGTCTCGACCTCGTACTGCGTGCACGCGCTGATGATGGCGAGGGGTAGATGGTGCGTACGGGGGTCGGCACGAAGCCGGGCGGCGGTGCGCAGCCCGTCCAGCCGCGGCATGACGACATCGAGCGTCACGACGTCGGGCCGCACCTGGTGCACCACGTCCAGACACTCGGCGCCGTCGGCCGCGGTCACGACCTCCAGCCCTTCCAGCTCGAGGTTGACCCTGATCAGCTGCCGGATGACCTTGTTGTCGTCCACAACAAGCACCCGACCCGACGCGCCCGACACACGTCGAGAGTAGGTCCGGACCGGCCACCGCGTCCGGGTTTTCCCCACTTCCACCCCCTACAGGGGACCCCTCCTCACCCCTCCCCGCTAATCGAGTTCCTGATCACCCCACCGGACCTGCTAGTGTTCTGTCCGTCGCCGCGAGCGAGCAGCTCAGCAGCCGACACGCCCCCGTAGCTCAGGGGATAGAGCAACGGCCTCCGGAGCCGTGTGCGCAGGTTCGAATCCTGCCGGGGGCACCCACTATGAGGTGCCCAAAGACCCCGTCACCAGCGGAAACGCTGAGGCCGGGGTCTTCGCGTATGTGCAGGCATGTGCCACCCGCAGCAGGCGTATGTCGGGGTCCCTGGACGGGATCTTGGAGCGTTGCCCCAAGTGAGCCGCGCTCTCCGCAGTGGGTGGTCGGCGGGTACGGATACGGCCCGCGGGGTCATGGCAGCCGATGGCCCTATGGGCTTTCGAGTGCGAGCCTGCTGGCAAATGCGATCATGGCAACTCCGCCACCGGCTTTCAGCACCCGGATACGACGCCTTCCCCCCAGAAACCAGGTCCGCATGGATCCGGCGGCACAGACACAGATGGTTTCGATGAACGCTTGGACCACACCCCCGGTGAGGCCGATGACCAGCATCTGGAGGACGGGATTTCCGCGTGGGTGGTCAACGAACTGGGGTAGGACGGCCGTCAGCGACACGATGCTCTTCGGGTTGGCGACACCGACCAGGAAGCCCTGCCGTACCGATCGCGCCCACGACGTCCTGCCCAGGACATCGGCTGCGGCAGGGGGCTCATTCACGGAGCCGGCCCGGGCGGAGCGCAGCGCATTGACCCCCAGCCAGAACAGGTAGCACGCGCCGAGGACCTTGACCGCCATGAAGAGCTTGGCCGATGCCGCGACGATTGCTCCGAGACCGGCGAGCACGAGCGCCAGGAGTACAAGACCGCCCATGGCGTTCCCCAGCACGATCCACATCGCAGATCGTCGCCCCAGGGTGATGGCACGGCCGGTCTCAAGCAGGACAGATGGCCCTGGGATCGCTGACAGCACAGCAGACAGAGTCAGGAAACCGACGAGCAGGCTCGGGTTCACGGGCACAGGGCGGACGATACCGAGAGTGTGGATTCATCGGGGAAGAGCACGCCAGGGGTCGGCGACGTGACGGGTCATAGAGCAACAACGAGGCCCCTGGACTCGATGCCAGGGGTCTCGGAGGCGGGCACGGCTGTCTATTCGTACTCGCGAAGCACCGGCCGTCGAGGCACTTCGCGTAGCTCCGCACTTCTTGGAAGCCGCGGATAGAGTGGCGCGTTCGTTCAGTGGTTCTTGGATCGGAGCGCGGACAGAGCCACCGCCGCTGCCGCACGGGCAGCGCTGCCGCCGTGACCGTCAGGGACTTCACCCGGGCGTGCAGATACGTTGGTTACAACCTGCACGTCAGTGGGATTCGGGTGACTGCCAAGGGGTGGGTATGTCGGGCGCGACCGTCTCAGTGATCGTTGCCATCGTCGGTGTGATCGGCACGCTGGCCTCGGCCGTGATCACTCAAGTCCTCTCCCAGCGGGCGGAGACGCGGAGGTCGGAGCGAGAGGAGCGGGTTCGTCTCGCCGAGTTGCGGGCCTCCGAAGATCAGCGGAAGATCGATCAACTCCGGGCTTGCTACGTTCAATTGAACGCCGACGATCGCAACTACCGAGATGCGATGCTGGCGTACGCCTACGCGCTCAAGTCGGGGACCGCCGAGGCGGAGGCAGCGGAAGTCGGCAGCGCCCGGCGTGCGCAAAGAGACACCCGGGCTGAGGCGCAACTGATCGCGAGCGACGAAGTACTCCGGATCGAGAGCCGGGTGAACGCCCAGCTCACCGTCGCGTACAAGAACCTGATGGAGATAGCAGGCGAGTCCGACCTGTCGGCTCATCAGGTGAGGCTCAGCCAGGTCATCGAACTCCTGGACTCGATCATTGCGCAGCTGAGTCATGTGCGAGCACGCATGCGCTACGAGGTGGGCGCCACCGGTGAGCTGCCCGACTGGTACAGCCCTGAGGCCGGACTCACCACTCACTGACCGGAGGGCCACCGGTGATCACGTCTGCGGGCACTCCGAACCGCACCCGTGCCGCGCCCAAGGCCGGATGGATCGCCCGGGCCGTGGCCCGCTGCACCAGCACATCACAAGGGCTGAACAGCAGGGTTCGGCCGTTTCCTGCCTGATCAAGGGGTCGCGCAGGCACGGCGCGCGGCGCTCGGCCCGCATGTGGGCCGCCGCTCGTGTCTTCGCGCGCCGCCGCTCGTGTCTTCGCGCGCCGCACCAACGCGCCCCGGCAGGTGCCGCGATCAATCAGCGTCCGGAGAAGCGGGACGAGCCTTGGGGCTCTGCCCGGTGCGCCGGTCCCTCCCTCGGAGGGTGCGCCCTGCGAGCTGACCTCCCCGGCGGTGAGCAGCCTGCGAGGTGTCGGGGTGGTTGGTGTGGAGGCGAGGCGGTCCGCCGGAGTGGCGTCGCTGGGGTTCGTTCCCGCCTGTGTTCAGCGGACGCCGCGCGCGGTGTTCGGTTCGGGCCACCAGGCTGCGTCGGATGTCGGAGTCGCCGGGGAGCGGGTGAGCCGGGGGACGACGTCCGTGACCATGGAGACTTCGCCCCTCTCTATCGCCTGGTACCAGGAGATCCAGGTCTCGATCTGTTCCCCGCTCATACCCAGTCGCCATCGCCGTGCGAAGGCATCCTCAACGGTCTCGGGCTTGTAGCGGTAGGCCCGACCGGTGGCCGCGGCGATGCGGGTGACCGCTTCGTCGAGGGTCAGGGCCTCGGGTCCGGTGATCTTCAGCGTCGCGCCGTCGTGCTCGGAGTGGGGGCCCTCGTCCAGGGCGACGGCCGTGATCACGTCGGCGATGTCCTCGTGGGTGGCGAAGGCGGCCCGGCCGGTGCGGGCGGGGCCGCTGACGACGAACTCCTCGTCGGCGAGGGCGGCCGGCGTCGAGGCGTAGAAGCCTGCTCGGAGCACCGTGTGGCGGATCCCGGCCCCTGCCAGGAACTGTTCGGTCATCCACTGGTCGCGGGCGTTGAGGTAGGTGGCGGTGGGCGCGGCGCCGACGAGGGCACGTACAGGATCCGGTCCACGCCGACCGCGACCGCGGCCTCGACCGCGGTGGCGTGGTCCTCCAGCCGGTGTCCCGTGCGGTGCCCGGAGATCAGGATGAGCGTCGAGGCGTCCTCGAGCGCCTTGCGCATGTCAGAGGCGTCGGCGTAGGCGGCGGGACCGCGTCGCCGGGCACCCGGCAGTTCGGGCATGCGGTCGGGGTGGCGCCCGACGAGGAGTTGGGGGACGCCATGGCCGGCGGGCCGGGCCGCGATCCGGCCGCCCAGCGCCCCGGTCACCCCGGTGACCGCCATCGTCGCGTGGTTCTTCTCAGCCATGGGTTCCCTCCATGTGGGGCAGCTGGATCTTGCCGCCCAGTCCTTCCCATGTCATGTCCTGGAACGACATGCCCGCGTACGGGATGGGCGCGTTGTGCACGGGTACGTCGATGTCGCCCCATGCCGCCTGGACCTGCACGACCATGCTCTCGATCGCCGCCGCCCCGCGCACGTCGGCCGGCAGGGCCATGGCCGGGCCGCCCGCGGCCTCGATGTCGGCCAACCCCCTCTCGCCCGACCTGCCGCTGGAGTGGTTCGCCACCACGCGCATCCCTGGCGCGGCCGGCATGCGCGCGATGGCCGCGCCGATTCCGCTACCGGTACCCGCCTCGTCCCGAGCTCACGAGCGAGATCGTCCATGCTCACTCGTGTGAAGCCTGGCGCCAGAAACCGTTGGGCGCCCCGTCGGTGGTCACGTCAGCACGCTGCCCCGCATGGCCGGAAACCAGGAGAGGTGTCCGGGACGTTCCCCTGGCTGAGCCCCAGGCACGCATCCCGAAGTGTGTCAGGCGCTGGACCGCCGAGCCGGGAGAGCCGACCTCGGCGAGCAGGTCAGTGCCCTGGACGTGCGTTACGACCGTCAGCGCGCGCCGCGCCGGAGCACGCCCGGCAGACCTCCGACTCGGCCTGAGCTGCTGTCCCCCCTCTGGTGCGCACACGCTGGGTTCGTGGCGCCGACGTACCGCACCGGGTCGCGCGTTGCGGTCAGCACCGAAGAGGTGACCTACGTGGCTCCGTCGGCGGTCGCGGCGTGCAGGTCGTGGACGGCGGCACGGATCGTTTCGTCCTGGGTGAAGCCGCGCCAGCCGCCGTTGGAGCGCAGTCGCTGGTCGAGGAGGGGGATGCCGCGCAGGAGGCGGGCGGCCGGCTGGGACGGGCGGCCGATGCGGGTCAGGTAGCGCACTGCGGCGAGCTGGACCGGCTGGTATCTGCCGTGGGCCAGGTCTTGGACGGCCGTGAGCAGGGCCGGGACGACATGGTCGGTGTCGCCGGTCGCGGCCCACAGGGCGTGCGCCGCTTCGACCCTGGTCCACGGATCGGTGGCGGTGGTCATCGTCCGGAGCTGATCCGCGTGGCCGGCGGCGTGCGGACCCAGGTCGGCCAGCTTGCGCAGAGCGGGGTGAGGGAACCTGCCCGTGGTGGCGGGTCCCAGGACCTCGAGGGCCGGGCCGGGGTCGCCCCCGGTCTTCCAGTACGCCCATGCGGCGAGTGGGGCGTCCCTGCCACCGGCGGTCGATCGGGACAGCAGCAGGGTGCGGGCTTTGTCATCCGCTGTCCCGATGCCGGCCAGGGCCGTCGCTGCCGGGATCCAGGTGCGGTCGTGCTTCAGCAGGCCGACGAGCCGCGGAACGGCCTCGCGCGCGGCGGGCCCCCAGGCCGCGAGCGTCTGGCAGTGCTGGTTGAGCAGGCCGGCATCCGTTGCGACGCCGAGGTGCTTGCAGACAGCGGGCACGAGGACGTCGGCGTGGTCCCGCAGGCCCACGAGTACCTCGTGGTGCGAGGGAAGGACCACGTGGTGGTAGGGGTCGGCGGGATACATGGCCGACGCCGACCCGAAACCGGACCGAGGCTCGGCCAGCACCTCGATCAGGCCCGGCAGGCACCGCGGATCGTTCATCCGCGCCAGCGCCCACAAGGCCGCCTCGCCCACGGTCTCGCCCACACGGGTCGTCCGGGCGGCCCGGTCGCCGAGCAGACCGGCGATCTCGTCAGCGTGATCGCCCGCGGACGAGCCAAGGCAGGCCAGCAACTCGACCGCCCGGAACCGAACCTCGGCGGCCGGATCGTCCAGCCGCGCCACCACCGCCGGCAGCAGCTCAGAGGTGGGGGAACGCCACTGGGCCAGCAGAGTGCCCGCCTGTGCCAAGGCGCCGATGCGCTGCTCGTCGTCGGGGTGGTCGGCCAGCAAGCCGAGCACGAAGGCAGGAGACGGGCCGGGGAACAGATCCACCGTCCAGTGCTGCACGCCCAGCACCCCGCAGGCGATCGAGCTCGTATGCCGCCACAGCTCGACGCTCGGGTCCCGGATCGCTTCCAGAACCAGGTCAAGGCGTCGCGCCGGAAGGTGCGGATCACCCGCCGAAAGGGCGTGCACCGCGGCCAGGCGCAGCTGGGGCTCCGCCGAGTCGAGCAGCCCGCGAAGGAGCGCGTCCGCCCGGTCCCCGTGGTGGCCGGCCGGCGCACGTCGTACGGCCTGGCCGAGCGCGAGCACCAGTTCGAGACGGGTCGCCGGGTCCCTGTCGGCCTCCCAGCACCGCAGGAGTGCGGCCAGCGTGGACTCGCCAGGGCTCGAGCAGCTGCCGATCAGGTCGGCCGCGGCCCGCCGGATCTCCGGCTCAGGAGCGCCGAGCAGGGCGAGTGCATCCGGCAGGGCCCGCTCCCAGGCCGGTGCCCAACCGGGATCCAGGAAGCGGTCGGAGACCCTCCCCGCCTCCGCCGCGAGCATCGCCAGCAGTTCCAGCACCGTGCCCCGGCTGGGCACGCCCGGCGTGGCGGCCACGCGCAGCAGAAACGGAAGTGCGGCCGAGGCGGCCGGGCAGATCCAGCCGCCCTGGTGGAACAACAGGTTGAGCAGATCACTTGCCGCGTTCTCCGCATCCACCGGATCGGGGCTCACGCACCGGCGCAGCAGCTCAGGCACGTCCGCCGCGGAGCCATAGTTGTGCTCCAGCCCCGCCCAATCGACCGCGTCCAGCCCCTCCCACATGCGGGCGACCCTAGCCCGCCGCCCCCTGCGCCGGCGAAGGGGTTTCCGGCCTGCTGGACCGGCCAGGAAGGCGCGGCGGATCACCGCATCGGTGATCATCACTGTCCGGCTCGCATCCCGTCAGGGGCACTGGCGCGTCCACCGACCGCCGATCGCTGCAGTCGCCCACTTGGGGGACACCCGGATGCAATGCGTGCACGCTTCCGTACGGTCGGTTGCAGGGCCGGGATGCGCCCGGCCCGCCACGTCGGGAGGTTCGTCATGCGCCGCATCGGCTCGACAATCACCACACTCGCCGCCGCCGGAGTGCTCGCGCTCGCCGTTCCGGGCTCGGCCTTCGCCGCGAACGGGTTCCTCGCGATCGACGGAGTCCAGCACAACGACCCGAAAGGCTGCTTCGAGATAGCTCACCTGTCGACCGTCTTCAACGTCACGGACACACCCGCCCTGGTCCACAACGTTCCGGGCTGCGCCGGCGGGTTCGTCGAGGTCATCCCTCCTGGGTTGGCCGTGCAGGTACCCGGAACGCACAGCATCTACATGGGTTGACGAGTAACGGGGGCCCTCGCACTTGCACAACGCCGCCTCCCGTCCCGGTCGTTCGGAGCCCAGGCTTGCATCCGGCAGACCGGTCGAGGTGGCACGTGGGGTGCGGAGCCGTCGGCGTCCGGTCCTCGCTCAGGGCAAGCCGGACGACGGCGGCAACAGCGTGAAGTTGCTGCCGTGCCAGGACGGGTTCGGCCAGGAGGCCGCAGCGCAGTGGATGCAGGAGTGCTGCATCGATGAGGGGTCGACCGCTCTGGCGAGCTCGCGGGCCTGCTGGCGCTCCGTCGGCAGTGGTTCGTCATGCAGCCGTCGCCGACAGCGCTCGGTCCAGCTCCTCTGATGAAGGCAACTGGCGCCCCGGCCGCGAAGCCGCGGCACCCGAGTGCTTGGATCGCCGGCATGACGGACTGGTCCCAGCTCCACCACGCCTACGGCACGGCAGAAGACGTGCCCGGCCTGCTCGACGCAGTGAGCCCGGATCCGAGGAATCCGGCCTGGACCGCACTGTGGTCCAGGTTGTGCCATCAGGGCACCGTCTACTCGGCGAGCCACGCGGCCTTGCCGGTCCTGCGAGACATGGCGCGTCAGTGGTCGCCCGTGGACCGGCAGACGCCGCTCCTGCTGGCCGGCGCCATCGCGGCCGGCACCGATCAGCCGTACGGCGAACAAGATCCCCACGTGACCTACGCCTCGGAGATGTCCGACCTGGCACAACTGACCGACGGAGCCCTTCGGGACCCGAGCCTCGGTGACGACCCCGGCACTTACGTCTACTTGCTGGCCGCGCTCATCGGCTTCGAAGGGGTCGAGGTCTGGGGCGAAGAGCTCGACGGGCTCAACGACGACGAATACGAAGTTCCGTGCCCGGCGTGCGGTACGGAGAACTTCGTCGCCTTCGGTGAGTACGGCTGCTTCTCCACCACGGACAGCATGTACATGAGGGACACCGCGGCGAAGAAGCTGCCGCTGCGACCTGCGGACGCCTCGAATCTGGAGGGGCTGGCCCGAAGACTCCACAGTCGCGCACTCGCAGACGGTCAGACCGATGTCGCTCGCAAGTTGACGTACGTCTTCGGCGACGCACAGTGCGCCGAGTGCGATGAGATCTTCAGCGTCGCGCAAGCCGTCGTCACCCGCCGGGCCGCCTGAACACGGTCGCCGATCAGCACCGCAATACGCAGCCAACCGGCTGAGGGCTCCCGAGTCCGGCCTTGCTCCGAGCCTGTCGATGGCGACGAGTCACGCTGTCCACCCGCTCGGCCTGCTCGACCCGCTCGGCCGCCCGTACACCGTGAGCAGGGCCCGTCCCGCGCACGGTGTTCAGCAGCGGGGCAGCGTGTCCGGCGGCAGCGCACCCGCTCCCCCGGCCGCGGTGCAGCGGTCGTGGACAAAACCCCCTGCGCGCCCACGAGTTGTTGCGCGTACTAGCGTAGACGGCCGACCACCGGTGTGCCCGTGACCCAGGGCATGACACCGAGACGTACATCAAACGACCGGTCTGCTCGCGGACATGAGTGGGCCTCAGGGGGATGCGCGACGTGCCGTATTCGGTACAAGAGCACAGCCGGTTCCGCGGCGCCGGGGCGCCGACGGAACCGCAGGACACCGTGATCCGGACCACCGGCCTGCGCATGCGCTACGGGGCGCACGACGTCCTCGACGGACTGGACCTGGAGGTCCGCCGTGGGGAGCTGTTCGGCCTGCTGGGGCCGAACGGTGCGGGCAAGAGCACCACCATCGAAATCCTCGAAGGCTATCGCCGGCGCTCGGGCGGGGAAGCGACCGTCCTCGGCCAGGACCCCGAGACCGGCGACGCAGCATGGCGGGCCCGGATCGGCATCGTGCTGCAGTCCAGCCGCGACCACGGCCGCTGGCGCGTCGCCGACCTGCTCCACCACCTGTCCCGGTACTACCACGACCCCCTCGACCCGGCCGAGGTGATGGGCACCGTGGGCCTGACACAGCAGGCCGGGCAGCAGCTGGCGAAGCTGTCCGGCGGTCAGCGGCGCAGGCTCGACGTGGCCCTCGGCATCATCGGCCGCCCGGAGCTGATGTTCCTCGACGAGCCGACCACCGGCTTCGACCCCGAGGCACGCCGCGCCCTGCACACCCTGCTGCTCCGGCTGCGGGACGACCGCGGCATGACCATCGTGCTCACGACCCACGACATGGCCGAGGCCCAGCAACTCGCCGACCGTATCGGCATCCTTCAGCACGGCCGCCTCACCGCCTGCGGCACCCTGCGCGACCTCACCGCCGCGGCCCGGGCCCGGTCCGAAGTGCGCTGGACGGACCCCGACGGTGGCGCCCGGTGCGTGACGACGGCAGACCCGTCCAAGACCGCCTGGGAGCTCCACCAGCGCTACGGCGGCCCGATCCCCGACCTGGAGATACGCCGTCCCACCCTGGAGGACACCTACCTCGGCATGGTCGCCGCCGAGGCTTCCGCACCTGCCCGCGTCACCGCCGAGGAGGCCTCGTGAATCCCCTCCGGCTCGGACTCGCCCGCGGGGCACTGGAACTGCGGCAGGTGCTGCGCAGCCGCAAGGACCTGTACTCCTACCTGGCCACACCCGTGATCTTCATCGGCGTCGCATCCTGGCGCTCCGACGGCGGCACGCCGGAGACCGCCCAGGCGATGCTCGCCGGCGGGGTGGCCGCGACGATCTTCATGTTCGGGCTCATGACAGTGCCGCAGTTCCTCTTCGGCGACCGCGAGGACGGCACCCTGCTGCGGCTGCGGGGCATCCCCGGTGCGATGCCCGCCTACCTCACCGCCAAGATCGTTTTCGTCCTGGCCGTCATCCTCGTCTCGGTGGCCCTGCTGCTCGCCGGAGGAAGTCTGCTTCTGGGCGTCGGCCTGCCGAGCCGGCCCGCCAGGTGGCTGACTCTGGCCTGGGTCATGGGCCTCGGCATCGCGGCGGTCGTTCCGGTCGGGGCGGCCATCGGCGCGCTCCTGCCGGCCGCCAGGGAGGCTCTGGGCGTGTACATGATGCCCGTCATGGGGCTGATGTTCGTCTCCGGGGCGTTCGCTCCGCTGCGGAACCAGCCGGCATGGGTGCGGCATCTCGCCTCGGTGTTCCCGCTGCGGTGGATCGCACAGGGCGTACGGTCGGCGCTCCTGCCGGACAGCGCCAGGGCCCGGGAACTCGCCGGCGGCTGGCAGCATCCGTCCGTCTTCGCCGTCCTCGCCGTGTGGGCGGCGGCCGGCTTCGTCCTGGCGCCGCCCCTGCTGCAGCGGATGACGCGTCGGGAGTCGGGCAGCAGGATGTCCGAACGCGAGCAGAAGCGTCTGGCGAAGACCGCGTACTGAGGAAGCCGGGGCCTTTCCGTCTTTCCGCCTGCGCGGTCCACGGGCGGAAAGGCCCCGCGGGGGCCGGCCTGTCTCCCGGCCACGATGACGCGGCGGGCGCGTTCGTCGGCGGCCCTTGCTGCCGCACCGGCACTGGACCCTGGAGCGGCAAGTGGCGGGGGCCGCCTCGCCGGGGGACCTGGCGGGATGCGCGCGAAGATCCCGCCGCCGGAGTGCGCGCCGGTGGCGGGGTCTTCGCCTCTGTACAGCCTCCCCCGCTCGGGTCAGCTCCGCCCTCCCGCATAAGGCGAGGACATGCGGCCGGAGGTTCCCCGGTCACGGTTCGCCGGGCGGCCGATCATCGCGGCCGCCAGGGCCAGCAGCAAGCCGATCGCGCCGACGACGACGTTGTTGACGATGGTCTTGGTGGTGGCGACGTTCCCGGCCACGACCCAGGGGGAGATGATCGCCCACACGCTCAGCGCGCAGGCGGCCCACGCCATGCTGTGCACACGGTCGTAGGCCCGGCCGAAGCCGCCGCTCATGAGGAGCGCGTAGGCGATGCCGACGATCAGGTTGTTGACCGTGAGGGTGGAAAGGCCGTTGAAGCCCGTGATCCACGGTGACGCCGCGAGGTAGAGACCAGTGAGCAGGGCCAGGGTCTCGATGGCTTGTGCCATCGGGGTGCTCGCGCTGCGCTCGGCCATCTCGTGGCGTTCGCGCATGGCGATGATGTCGGGATGCGTTGCCATGTCGGACCGAGGAGAGGTCGCCATGCCGATTACCTCCGGAATGATGCTTTCGTACCCTTTGCCAGGCGAGTACCCAGCAGGCACGCGATAAGCGCTCCGGACGGCCTTTCGCATACGACGACTGACGACTACGACGGCTGACGACGTTCCGTCATCGGTGCTGTGGCGCTGTGCAGCGGGCGTCCTGACGGCGATCCGGCGCCGGTCGGCTCACCGGCCCTGCCTCAGCGGTCGTAGGACCGCCTCGCTCACCCGTACGAGGGCGGACAGCGGTGGTCCGGCCAGGGTGCTGAGGTCGCGCGCGAGGGCGGGGTCCAGTTCGACCGTCACCTTGACGTAGCGGGTGTCCAGCGCTGTGACCCTCCGGGGAGGGGGCGAGGGGGCTGTCGTGTCCGGCCGGCGTTGCATCGCGGCCCGGTAGGCGTCCTTGCGCTGGTTCATACGGTGTCCTGACGCTTGATGAGCTCCTCGGCGAGGTCCATGTACGCGGTGCCCTCGACCTCGACGGGGCTGCCGAAGGACTGGGAGTACAGGTCCAGGCGCGGGATGTGGGTGGAGAGCACGTCGAATCCCCGCTCGGAAAGAGCCTCGCGCGCGTCGGCGTCGGGGCCGGTGCGCGTGGCGTCGGGGCGGTTGGTGCGGTTCAGCAGGACGGCGGCCCGGGCCGGGTGGGGGCGCAGGGACTGCAGGTCGTCCATCTCGCGGTCGATGGGCGCCATGCGGTCGAGCTCGATCGGGGCCGGCGTCACGGGCACGATCCACTCGTCGGCGTACCTCATGACGCCCCGGGCGATAGGGGCGTGGTCCTCCAGCTGAGGGGCGTCGAACACCACCGCATGCCGGCCGTCGAGGAAGTCGTTCACGCGCCGGTGCACGTCGCCCACCGGAAGGGCGAGCACGGGGAACGGGAAGCCGCCCGCCAGTTCGCTCCAGCGCAGCGCGGACGAAGCGGGGTCGCTG
Source organism: Streptomyces sp. AF1A (assembly GCF_047340315.1). Classification (NCBI taxonomy): domain Bacteria; kingdom Bacillati; phylum Actinomycetota; class Actinomycetes; order Kitasatosporales; family Streptomycetaceae; genus Streptomyces; species Streptomyces sp. AF1A. The sequence continues at coordinate 18,834 of NZ_JBLEBI010000070.1, read as the reverse complement.
TCCACGAGCAGCGGTGACAGGCCCGACGCGTGCAGCGCGTGGGCCAGCCAGACGGCGCTCGTCGTCTTGCCCACGCCGGGTTTGAGGTTCACGAATGCGTAGCTCAGCGGCACGGAAGCCGACGCTAACGGCCGCCGGCCGACCGCCGGCCTCGGCGCAGGACCCGCCGTGCACGGTTCACCCCGCGGCGCCCGTGAATCATTCCCGCGGGCTAATACGGAGGGCACGGATCACACAGGACCCGGGGTGGTGGTGGCGGGGCGGTCCGGGAGGATACGGGGTGGTGCGGGAGGGTGTGGTCGGCGCCGGCGCGCCCATCGGGTACGGATCCTGGACCCTCCCAGGCCCACCCGAACCGCCCCAGCATCACGTGGTCGGCGCCGGCGCGCCCATCGGGTACGGATCCTGGACCCTCCCAGGCCCACCCCGAACCGCCCCGGCATCACTCCGGACCGCCCCCACCGGTCACCCACGGTCACCCCCCGCCGCCCCGCCGCCCCAAAGCCGGCACAAGAGGAGCACCGGCAAGCCCGCGCACCCCTGGCCGGCCGCAACCGGGCATTACCGGCATTGGGCTCATCTCACGTGGTGGGGCATCAGGGCTGGTCCAGGAGGGACCGGGGCGCGGCTCTTCGGCGGGCCGCGGCCACGACGTCGTTGATCCACAGTTCGTCGGGGTGGGCCGTGGCTGCCGCCTCCAGACGGTCCCAGAGGGACGCGTGTGTCCAGGTGAGGAACCGGCGGTGCGCCGTCGCCGAGGAGACCGCGAACCACGGCGGTAACTGCCGCCAGGAGCACCCGGAGGTGAGCACGTAGACCACCGCGGTGAAGGTCCGCCGTTCGTCCAGCGGTGCCGTGCCCCCGCCCTGTCGCCGCCCGGCGAAGCCGGGGAGCAGCGGCTCGACCAGCCTCCACATGCCGTCCGGCACCAGCCGCCGCGCCAGCTCGTATTTCATCGTCCCCCCATTCCGCGCCCGGCTTCCCCATTCCGGGCGCATGGTCTAATCCAACTTTCGGCGGGAACCACGTGAGACAAGGATTCACGCCGGAACGGGGCCGAAACCACGTTCGATGCGGTGACTATGGCCTGCCCAACGGCCGTTGTCCACTGCCCCCGGCGGCCATAACTGAACGTTTAATTCCCCTTGGTGATGGGGGTTCGAAGGCCCTCCGAAGGGGACCGCAGGCGGTGTGCGCGGGCCGTTGACATGCCTGTCGGCAGGATGTAAATCTGTCGGGCGTCGAATCGGGGGATGAATCGGGGGGACGAATCCTGATGCTGTGAAAATGCTCTTCGGACAGATCTTGCAGCACCTGCGCAGACGTGTTCGCGGTCCGTTATCACGGTCATTCATTCAGCGCCTGTGCGAATTCCTGGGCATCCGTCTGGACAGAACCTCCCGTGCCGTCCAGGCATTCCTTCTCGCATTCCCATGAGCACCCGAGGCATCGGGTACGCCGTCCGGATCCCCGGCGGCGCTGTGCACCACTTCGCAGAGAAGGAGATCCCCATGAAGAAGATCGCCGTGCGCAAGGCCGGGACCGTCCGTCTGACGTCCGCCGCCGCGTCCTCGTACTGCTGCGGCACGAACAACGCCTGATCGCAGGCGGGTGTGCGCCGGGCCCTGGCGCCCGGCGCACACCGCACACCGGCCGCCGACCAGTGAGGTGAGGCAGTGACGACAACGCCGTCCCGGGATTTCGACCGACCAGTGCGGCTGCATCCGCTCACCTATCTGGAGGAGGGCGACGAGGTCACCGTCGGCCGGGCCGACATCGACTCCTACGGCCTGTTTCCGCCCGACGGCGCCGCGCTGCTGCGCCGGCTGGAGGCGGGCGCACCGCCGAACGCCGCGGCCCGGTGGTACACCGAGCGGTACGGCGAGCAGGTGGACATGGCCGAGTTCCTCGACGTCATCGACGAGCTGGAACTCGTCGTCAAGGACGGGGAGCAGGTGGCCGCGCCCACGGGCCCGGTGCGCTGGCAGCGGCTCGGCACCGTCGTGTTCTCACCGGTCGCGTGGGTGCTCTACGGCCTGATCGTGCTCGGGGCCGTGATCGCGATGGTGCGGCGGCCCGACCTGGCGCCCCACTACCAGAACCTGTTCTTCACCCGCCGCTCGCTGGTGCTGCTCACCCTCGGCATCGTCCTCGGCCAGGTGCCGTGGATCCTTCTCCACGAGGCCGCGCACGCCCTGGCGGGACGCCGGCTCGGCCTCAACTCCACGCTGTCCATCAGCCGGCGCTTCTACTACGTGGTGTTCGTGACGGCCCTGGACGGCCTGGTCGCCGTGCCCCGCCGCAAGCGGTACCTGCCGATGCTCGCCGGAATGATCACCGACGTGCTGGTCGTCAGCGCCCTGACCCTCGCCGCCGCGGCCGTGCCGGACACGGCGGGCGCCACCGGCGTGGTCCACCGGCTGCTGCTGTCGATGGCGTTCGCGGTGGTCCTGCGGCTCGTCTGGCAGTTCTACTTCTTCCTGCGCACCGACCTGTACTACCTCGCCATCACCGTGCTGGGCTGCAACGACCTGCAGACCACCGCCCGCGGGATGCTGCGCAACCGCCTGATGCGGCTGCTGCGCAAGCCGGAGCGCACGGTGGACGAGAGCACGTGGGGCGAGCGCGACCGCAGCGTCGCACGCTGGTACGCGTGGCTCATGGTGGCCGGCTACGTCTTCCTCACCGTCACCCTGCTGACCGCCGCGATCCCCACCGGGATCCGGCTGACCGAGGTCGCGGTGCACAAACTCGACACCGACTTCTCCCCGGCCAACGCCGCCGACGTGCTGACGTTCCTCGTCCTCAACTTCTGGGAGCCGGTCCTCGCCGCCTGCCTCGCCCTCCGCGCCTGGCGGCGCCGCGCCCGCACCACCGCCCCGACCACGAAGGAGACCGCACATGCAGCAGGCTGACGCCGCGCTCACCGGCCACCTCAGACTGTACGGCGCGACCCGCCACGACCGGGCCGCGACGGCGGACGGCCACCCGCTGCCGCCCCGGCTCCTGCCCCCGGTCGACGCCCACCGCAGGCTGCGCGGGCCGTACACCGCGGCCGGCACCGTCGTACGGGCGCTCGTCCCCGGCGTACTCGCCGCCGCTCCCGAGCTCGTGCGCCGCCACGACATCGAACTCCTGTCGGTCGCACCCGAGTTGGCACCGGTCGTGCCCAACTCCCGGGAGACGCTGACCTCCATGGCGCTGCCCGCCGAGCGCACGCGTTTCTACGCCCGGCTGCGCACCCGGCGGATCGCCAACGGCCTGGTGGAGTTCGTCCGCGACGCGCTGCCCGCCCTCGGTCATGACGGCCCGCGCTGTCTGGTGGTGGAGAACGCCGACCACGCCGAGGCGACCGACGCGGAGTTCCTCGCGACGCTCGTGCGCCGCCTCGATCCGCGCGTGCTGACCGTCGTCCTGTGCGGCGCGCACGCCCCGCGCCCCGACGGCGTGCTGGCCCCCGCGCTCGACCGCCACACCACCGCGCTGCCCGTGCGCGAGGCCGGCGCGGGACCCCGGACGGGCCAGGAGGACCCCGCGTGGCGCTGGGTCGCCGCCGAGGGGCTGCTGGACGGCCTGGACGGCGAGACCGCCCGTGCCGCCTACGAGGCGTTGCCCGCCGCCGAACGGGCCGCCCTCCACGACCGCCGCGCCGCCGAGCTGCGCCGGGCGCAGGAGTTCTCGCTCACCCTGGGCGCACTCCCGTACCACCTGGAGCGCGGCAGCGCCCCGGTGGACGAGGCCGTGCCCGCGCTGTGGGCCGCCTCGGACCACTGCCTGGTCAACGGCTTCTACGACGCCGTCGTCGACTACGGCCGCCGCGGGCAGGCCCTGGTGAACGGCCGCGAGGACCCCGGGCAGTGGTGGAGGTTCGGCGTGCAACTGGGCCTCGCCCTGTCCATCCTGAGCCGGACCAAGGAGGCCGAAGCCGTCTACGACGAGGCCCGGCTGCTGTCCACCGATCCCGCGGTGCACATGGCGTGCGCCTACTCCACCGCGATGCTCTACACCCGCCACAACGACCCCGCCGACCGCGACGAGAGGAAGGCCAAGGCGCTGCTCAACAGCGCGATCGCCACCGCGTCGCTGCTGGCGGACCGGGTCCCACGCGCCTTCCAGAGTGCCTTCTACAAGAACGGCCGGGCCCTCGTGGAGGTCAACCTCGGCGACCCCCAGGAGGCGCTGCGGCTGGTCACCGAGTGCATCGACGACCTCGACCGGCGGCTCACCCCGGACGAGCACCGCCTGCACCGCTCCGTGCTCAAGAACAACCGTGCCCGGGTGTACGCGATCCTCGGCCGGCTCGACGAGGCGCTCGCCGACTACGCGGTCGTCATCGACCAGGACCCCCACCACGCGGAGCACTACCTGGAGCGCGGCAACCTGCTGCGCCGGCTCGGCCGCACCGAGGAGGCGCTCGCCGACTACTCACGCGCCCTCAGTCTGTCGCCGCCGTTCCCCGAGATCTACTACAACCGCGGCGATCTGCGGCTGAGCGAGGGCGACGTGGAGGGGGCGCTCGCCGACTTCGACTACGTGATCGAGCAGGACCCGGAGTTCGTGGACGCGTACGTCAACCGCGCCGGCATCCGCCTGGAGGCCGGGGATCTCGCCGCGGCGCTCGCCGACGCCCGCACCGGACTGGGTCTCGAACCCGACAACGCCCATCTGCACGCCATCGTCGGACGGGCGCTCGCCGAGGAGGGCGAGCTCGACGGCGCGGAAGCCGCGTACGACCGGGCGATCGAGTCCGACCCGGAACTGGTGAGCGCGCTGTCCGGGCGGGCCGCCGTCCGCCACGAGGCGGGGCGCCCGCACGAGGCGCTCGCGGACCTGTGCCGTGCGGTCGAACACGACCCGAAGGACGCCGCGTTGCGCTACAACCGCGCCTTCCTCCACCAGGAGACCGGCCGGTGGCAGGAGGCCCTGGCCGACCTGGAGCTCGCCGCCGTGCTCGACCCGGAGGACACGGAGATCGCCGAGGCGCTCACCGCGCTGCGCGGCCGGCCGGGCGCCGCGTGACGACCGTACCGGGCGCGGACGTGGCACCCGGGGGCACGGCCGGTCCGGCGCTGCGGCGCGCGGAGCCGGCCGGTCCGGGCCGGCGTGCGCTGCGCGACGTCCTCGGCCGGTACGCCACCGGGGTCACGGTGGTCACCTGCGCGGACCCGCGCGGCGTCCCGGCCGGGGTGACCGTCAACTCCTTCACGTCCGTCTCGCTCGACCCGCCCCTGATCCTGTGGTGCCTCGCCGTCTCCTCGCGCGGCCGGCCCGCCTTCACGGCCGCCGAGCACTTCGCGGTCCACGTGCTCGCGGCCGGCCAGCGCGATCTGGCGGCCCGGTTCGCCGGACCGGGCGACCGCTTCCAGGGGCTGGCCACGCTGCCCGGGCCGCACGGAGTGCCGCTGATCGGCGGGGTCGCGGCGACCCTGTGCTGCCGCCGCAGCGGCATCGTCCCGGCCGGCGACCACCTCGTCCTCCTGGGCGCCGTGGAGCACCACGCGCGCACGGCCCGCCGCGCCCTGCTCTTCGCCGACGGCGCCTACCACGCCGGCCCGCGCGTGAGGGAGTGACCGGGAGGCCCGCTCCGGACTCGCCCAGGTGCGCCGTGGGAGCGGGCACGGCCCGGCGTGCCAGTCCCGCTCGAGGTCCGGTGCGTCGCTTACGCTGCGCACAGCCGGACGCGAGAAGGGTGTGGCATGAACTCCGCCGACGTGCACCTTCGGGAGATCACCGACGACAACCGGGATGCCGTTCGCGCCCTCCGTGTCCGGCGCGACCAGAAGCAGTTCGTCGCCTCCGTGTCCCACTCGCTCAAGGAGGCGGCGAAGAAACCGGAGACCCGTCCCTGGTACCGCGCCGTGTACTGCGGTGACGAGCCGGCCGGCTTCGTGATGCTGTCGTGGAGGCCGCCGGCCGGCCGCTACGAAGGGCGGCACTTCATCTGGCGCTTCCTCGTCGACAAGCGGTACCAGGGGCTGGGGATCGGCCGCCGGGCGCTCACGCAGGTCGCGGACCTCGTCCGCGCGGACGGCGCCACCGAACTGCTGACCAGCTACCAGCCCGGCGACGGCGAACCGTGGCCCTTCTACCGCAAGTTCGGGTTCGAGCCGACCGGTGAGATCGACGACGGCGAGATCGTGCTGCGGCTCGCCTTCACCGCCCGGTAAGTCCTCGCGGGGCACGGCGAGTTCGGAGGCCGTGTCTCGTAGGACCGGCTGGGCGAGTTCCGGCGGTCGCAGGTGCTCGTGCCGGTGGGCGCGACGGGCGGGCAGGGCGACGAGGCCGCACCGCTGACCGTCGACACAGCTCGACCGACTGGAGCACGTGTACGGAGGGAGCTTCAGGCGCACGGGCTTCTGGGACATGGTCGACCACATCCGAAATTCCGGGGACGGCGCGCGGCATAGTCGCAGCCCGACGCTGGACAAGGGATCCGGGCCATGTGTTCCACATCGTGAACCACCAGGGCCGGGTACTTTTCATCGACGTGCAGACGGGGTTCGTCGACCCCATGCAATTCAAGTCGTTCAAGTTGATGTGGACGAACTGATGTATACGATGCAGCAAGCCGAACAGCTGGCGAAAGGCTTCCTCCGGGAGCAAAGCGCGAGCTCGGAATGTGAACTCGCCCTGTTCGAGGAGGACGAATACCGGGGAGAGAAAGGCGATTTCTTCTACTTCGGCTTCCAGGGGGCTAAATATATCGCCACCAGGAACGACGATGATTTCCTCTATGGGCCCACCTGCATCTCGGTGCACCGCCTGACCGGCGAATGCGGACTGCTCAGCATCCGCGAAATGCTGTCATCGGATCCGTTCGACCGTCGCTCACGCTGACCGTTTACGCGACCCACTCCGCTTCGCCGTCGTCTTCTTCGACGCCGTCTTCTTCCTCCCCTCCACCGCCTTCGCCGTCGACTTCCTCGTAGCCGTCGTCTTCTTGGCCGCAGCCGTCTTCCCGGCGGTGGAGGTGGACTTCTTGCCCCCCGCTTCCTTGGGCGCCGTCCGCCCGCGTGGCAGGGGTCTGACCTCGGCCTCGGAGGGGGCCCCCTGCGCGCCCCGGGACTCACGGGCCGCGCGGACGCTGTTCTCCAGGGCCGCCATCAGGTCCAGGACCTTGCCGCCGGCGGCGGGGGCCGGGGCCTCGGGCAGGGCCTCGCCGGAGGCCTTGGCCGCGATGACCTCCTCCAGGGCCTCGCGGTACTGGTCGTGCAGGGACTCCAGGTCGACCTCGCCGAGGGTGTCCATCAGGGCGTCCGCGAGGTCGAGTTCCTTGTCGCGGATGGTGACGCGGGCGTCCGGGGCGATGCCCTCGGGGGCGCGGACCTCGTCCGGCCAGAGCAGGCCGTGCAGGACGATGGCGTCGCCGACGACGCGCAGCATGCCGAGGCGTTCCCGGCCGCGCAGGGCGTACTTGGCGATGGCGACCTTGTTGCTGCGCCTGAGGGCCTCGCGCAGAAGCGTGTACGGCTTGGCGGCGGGGGCCCCGCCGGACGCGAGGTAGTACGCCGTGCCCATCTGGAGCGGGTCGATCCGGTCGGCCGGCACGAAGGCGACGATCTCGATCGTGCGGGCCGTGGGCAGGGGCAGGTGGGAGAGGTCCTCGTCGGTGATGGGGATGATCGTGCCGTCGGCGTCCTCGTAGCCCTTGCCGATCTCCGCCTGGCCGACCTCCCGGTCCTCCAGTTCGCACACCTTGCGGTAGCGGATGCGGCCGTTGTCCTCGGTGTGGATCTGGCGGAAGGAGATCGCGTGGCTCTCCGTGGCGTTCACGAGTTTGACCGGGATGCTGACCAGGCCGAAGGAGATCGCGCCGTTCCATATCGATCGCACGTGCCGCACCCTTCCATTACCGATTTTGCCGGTTTGTCTGGGATTGTCATCCTATGACGCCTATCACGGAGGTGGAGGGGCGGCGGGTCGCGCTGAGCAACCTGGCGAAGGTGCTGTATCCGGAGACCGGCTTCACCAAGGGAGAGCTGCTGCACTACTACGCGACCTGCGCGGGCGCGCTGCTGCCGCACCTGCACGACCGCGCGGTGTCCTTCCTGCGCTATCCGGACGGCCCCGACGGGCAGCTGTTCTTCACGAAGAACGTGCCGCCGGGTACGCCCGAGTGGGTCACGACGGCCGAGGTGCCGCGGTCGTCGTCGGAGGAGCCGGCCCGCATGGTGGTGGTGCAGGACCTGCCCAGTCTGGTGTGGGCGGCGAATCTGGTCACGGAGTTCCACACGCACCAGTGGCGGGTGCAGTCCCCCCAGGAGGCCGACCGGCTGGTGTTCGACCTCGATCCGGGGGCGCCGGCGACGATCGTGCACTGCTGCGAGGTCGCGCTGTGGCTGCGCGAGCGGCTCGCGGCGGACGGGATCGAGGCGTGTCCCAAGACGGCCGGGTCCAAGGGGCTGCACCTGCTGGCCGCCGTGCGCGGCTCGTCGTCCGAGCGGACGAGCGAGTACGCGAAGGCGCTCGCGGTGGAGGCCGAGCGGGCGATGCCCCGGCTGGTGGTGCACCGGATGACGAAGAGCCTGAGGCCGGGGAAGGTGTTCGTGGACTGGAGCCAGAACGCCGCCCGCAAGACCACGGCCGCGCCCTACACCGTGCGGGCCCGCCGCGCCCCGCTGGTCTCCGCGCCGCTCACCTGGGAGGAGGTCGTCGGCTGCCGGAGTCCGGCGCAGCTGGAGTTCCAGGCCCAGGACATCGCCCCCCGGCTGCAGGACCACGGCGATCTGATGGCGGCCCTGCTGGATCCCGGGCGGTCGGCGCCGCTCCCCTGACCCGGACCGGCTACACCCTCCCCCACGTGTTCCGGTCCCGCGCCATCGCGTGCAGCGCCTCCACGTCCGCCGGTTTCAGCACCCCGCCCTGGCGGGCCAGGCCGGTCAGGTCCGTCTCGCCGAGGATGCGGACGCCGCGCGGCTCGGCGGTGACGGTCAGGTCGGCGGGGCCGGCCAGGGCCAGGACCGGGCGGACCTCGGCGGTCAGGGCGTAGGAGGCGCGGTCGGCGTGGGCGCGCAGGCGGCGCAGCAGCGGCTCGGGCTCGCGGCGGCCCACGGTGACCATCGGGTCGGCGACCCGCACCCGGCTCTTGCGGGCGTACAGGGCGTGCAGGACGAACAGGCCGGCCGGGCCGATCAGCAGGTGGTGGATGCGGTCGCCGCCGGGCAGCGGTACGGAGTGCAGGGCGTGCCAGCCGGCGCCCTCGAGCCGGTCGAGGGCGCCTCCGACGCTCTGCTCGGCGCTCAGGTCGCGCCGGCGCGGGTCGGGGCGCAGCCGGTGGGCGGGGCCGGGGTCGCGTTCGAGGGCGATCAGCAGGGCCTCGCCGGGGCGGTTGGGCGCCAGGTCGTCGTCCGGGTGCAGGGTGAGCCGGGCGAGTTCCGCGGGCGTCGGGACCGGGGGCGGGCCCACGGTCACCGTGCCGGTCAGGAAGGGCCGCAGCACCTCCAGCACGGCCTCCCTGTCGTCCTCGCCGAGCAGGTTCACCCGGCCGGTCTCACGGTCGTACCAGGCGGCGTTGCTTCCGTCCGGGCGGCAGACGTACAGCCGCTCCCGGCCGTGCCGGAAGGCCGGCACCACGCGCAGTCCGCTCATGCGCCATCACCCCTCGACCATGGGAACAGGCGGGGTGCTCCCGGGGCAAGACCGGTTACCTTGGAGAACGGCCCTGCGAGGGGGAGTTGGGGAGGCGCCGTTGCGGACCCGCGGAAAGCAGCCCGACGTACCGGCTCCGGAGAGCCCCTGGAACGAGATCGTGCCCGGCCTGTGGATGGGCGGGCACGAGTTCCGGGGCCGTTCGGGCCGCCTGGAGTTCGCCGTCGTACGGGACGAGTTCGACGTGGTGCAGACCCTGCTGCGACTGCCGGGGTACGGCCCCGACGCGGGCGTCGAGCACCATGTGTGGCCGATACCGGACGGCCCGCTGGACGGTACGCAGCTCGCCGGGGTGATGCGGCTGGCCAGGGCGGTGAACGAGGCGCTGGACGCCGGCCGCCGGGTGCTCGTGCGCTGCTACCACGGGTACAACCGCTCGGGCCTGGTCGTCGCGCACGCCCTGGTCCAGCGGGGCACGACGGCGGACGAGGCCATCCGGCTGATCCGGTCCCGGCGCTCGGCGTGGGCACTGCACAATCAGCTGTTCGTGGAGTACCTGCGCGCCGGGCTGCACACCGTGCGGCTGCTGGAGGAGCTGGCCGAGTAGCCTCTCTCCCAGCACCACGGCCGAGATGGACAAAAAGCACTTCGCACACAGTCCGCGCATGACTTTTCGAAGACTGTACGAACAGTAGAATCCGCCCATACTTTTGTACGAATCTGCCAATTAAGGTGTACGGGGCCCGTCCGTCCCCGACGCCCCAGGAGCACCGTGCCAGCCCGTCGTCCCGTGCGCACCGCCCTCGCCGTGGCCGCCGTCGCCCTGCTCTCGGCGACGGCGGCGGCCTGCGGGAGCGCCGGCGGACTGCAGGACGCCGGCCCGGTCCGGACGGCCGTCAGCCCGGCCAAGCTCTGGCCCGACCTCCGGCCGGCGTCCAGCCCGGCCTATCCGTACGACGTGGCCACCCGGGAGACCGTCGAGGGTGTGACGGTCCCGGGCGACGACATCCGGCGGGTGGATCCGGTGGACGTCGTCGAGGCGGAGATCGCCGCGCACCCGGACGACTACGGGTCGAAGGGCGCCTACCACGCGACCGTCGACCGGGTGAAGGAGTGCGGTGCGGGCGGGGACCAGGCGCGCTGTCCGCTGCTGAAGCCGTACTACCGGGACCTGACGGGGGACGGCCGGCCCGACCTGACGTTCGGCTTCCGGCTGTACCCGACCAACCAGACGGCGGTCCGGGTCTACACCGTCGAGCGGCACCGGCTGGTGCAGGTGCTGGCCGACAACGACGCCATCATCGGGGTGGAACTGGCCGGCCGCGCGCTGATCGAACGCTCACCGGCCGACATCTCCGGCTACGAGTACCGCACCACCTGGGAGTGGGACCCCGGCCAGCGCGCGATGGTGTTCTCGCGCGACGAGTACCTGCACACCGGTGACGGGCGGACCGGCAGGAAGCCGTCCCCGTCCGCGTCGGCCAGTCCGTCCGCGAGCGTGCGATGAGGCTCGCGCTGCCCCAGTGGGCCGGGACGCTCGCGGTGAAGGCGGCCGCGTTCATCACGGTGATGTGCTGCGCGCTGGCCGCGCTCCTCGGCGTCCTCGTGCACGTCTCGGTGACCCACCAGACCGTCGGCCAGGCCCGCGACCTCGCGCTGTCCCGGCTCCAGGACGCCACGCAGGCGTACGAGGCCGGGGACGCGCTGCCGCCGGGCGCCGGGGTGGACCCCGCCGGGCTGCCCGCCTCGCTGCGGGAGCTGGCGGTGGACGGCCGGCACGGCACGATGGTCTCCACGCACCGCGGGCGCCCGACGATGTGGGCGGCGGGACCGGCCTCCGGGCACCGGGCGCTCGCCGTCGAGGTGGACTACTCGCAGTCGGCGCGCACCATCGCGGGCCTCGACACCTCGATCCTGTGGTCCTCGGGGCTGGCCATCGGGGCGACGGTGCTGGTCGGCGTGTTCGCGGTGACCCGGGTGACCCGGCGGCTGCACGGCACCGCGCGCGTGGCCCGGCGGATCAGCGCCGGCGACCTGGACGCCCGGGTCGACGACCCCCGCGCGCAGGACCCGACGCGCCCGCAGGACGAGGTGGCTGCGGTGGCCGCCGCGCTGGACACGATGGCCTCGTCGCTGCAGAGCAAGCTGCTGAGCGAGCAGCGGTTCACCGCGGACGTGGCGCACGAGCTGCGCACCCCGCTGACCGGTCTGCACGCGGCGGCCGAGCTGCTGCCGCCGGGCCGGCCGACGGAGCTGGTGCGCGACCGGGTCGCGGCGCTGCGCACGCTCACCGAGGACCTGCTGGAGATCTCCCGGCTGGACACCGGCCGCGAGCGGCTGGAGGTCGACACGGAGGAGCTGGGCGCGCTGGCCGGGCGGGTGGTGCGGGCCTCGGGCACCGACACCGAGGTGCGGATCGTGCGGGACGCCCGGGTGGAGACCGACCGGCGGCGGCTGGAGCGGGTGCTGGGCAACCTGGTGGCCAACGCGCACAAGCACGGCGCCCCTCCCGTGGTGCTGACGGTGGACGGTCCCGAGGTGACCGTGCGGGACCACGGGAGCGGGTATCCCGGGTATCTGGTGGCGCACGGACCGCAGCGGTTCCGGACCGAGGGCGGCGCCAAGGGGCACGGGCTGGGGCTCACCATCGCGCTGGGGCAGGCGGAGGTGCTGGGCGCCCGGCTGTCGTTCGGCAACGCGGTGGACGGGGGCGCGGTCGCCACGCTGACCCTGCCCGCCCCGCGGCCCTGAGGGAGCACCGCCGGGGCGGCGCGCAGGGGACGCGGGCGCTGACGCGGCCGGGGGAACAACACACGCCAGACGCTGCATATGGGTAGGTTCCGGGCATGACGAAGGCCGGAACCACCGTGGCGGCGGCCCAGGCTCCCGCACCCGCCGTACGCCTCCCCCGGCGCCGTGGCATCGAACTCGCCCTGATCGTGCTGGCCGTCGCGCTGTGCGTGTACGGCTACTGCGCCGTGGGGATCGCGCGGACCGGCCGGGTCCCGCCCGGCGCGCTGGGGTACGGCGCCGGGCTCGCCCTCCTCGCCCTCCTCGCCCATCTCGCCGTCCGCGTCCGGGCGCCGTACGCCGACCCGCTGCCGCTGCCGATCGGGGTGCTGCTCAACGGGCTGGGCCTGGTGCTGATCTACCGGCTGGACCTGGAGACGCCCGGCGACCGGGCGGCTCCCGCGCAGCTGGTGTGGTCCACGCTCGGGGTGGGCCTGTTCATCGGCGTCGTGCTCGTGCTGCGCGACCACCGCACGCTCCAGCGGTACTCGTACGTCTGCGTGGTCGCCGCGCTCGGCCTGCTGCTGCTGCCGATCCTGTTCCCGGCGGTCAACGGCGCCCGGATCTGGATCCGGATCGCGGGGTTCTCCATCCAGCCGGGCGAGTTCGCGAAGGTGCTGCTCGCGGTGTTCTTCGCCGCGTACCTCGCCGCCAACCGCAGCGCGCTCGCGTACACCGGCCGCCGGGTGTGGCGGATGCAGTTCCCGACCGGGCGGGTGCTCGGGCCGATCGTGACGATCTGGCTGCTGAGCGTCGGCGTGCTGGTGCTGGAGCGGGACCTGGGCACGTCGCTGCTGTTCTTCGGGCTGTTCGTGGTGCTGCTGTACGTCGCCACCGGCCGCACCGGGTGGACCGCGGTGGGGCTGCTGCTGGCCGTGGTGGGCGCCTTCGCCGTCGGCCGGTTCGAGCCGCACGTGGGCGGCCGGATCACGGACTGGCTGCACCCGTTCGGCACGATCGAGGCCGGGCAGGGCCCCAACCAGCTGTCCCAGTCGCTGTTCGCCTTCGCCGCGGGCGGGTTCCTCGGCACCGGGCTGGGCCTCGGGCACTCCATCCTCATCGGCTTCGCCACCAAGTCGGACTTCATCCTGGCCACGGCGGGCGAGGAGCTGGGCCTCGCGGGCCTGGCCGGGATCATCCTGCTGTACGCCCTGCTGGTGCAGCGCGGCTACCGGGCGGGACTCGCGCTGCGCGAGCCGTTCGGGCGGCTGCTCGCGGTCGGGCTCGCCTCGATCCTGGCGCTGCAGGTGTTCGTGATCGCCGGCGGGGTGACCGGGCTGATCCCGCTGACCGGCATGGCGATGCCGTTCCTCGCCCAGGGCGGCTCCTCGGTCGTCACCAACTGGGCGATCGTGGCGCTGCTGATCCGGGTGAGCGACTCGGCGCGCAGCCAGTACGACGGTCGGGAGGCGCCGTGACCGAGTACGCCGGGATGGGCGACCGCGGGCGGCCGATGGGCCGGTACATCCGGCACGCCTGCGCCTTCTGCACCCTGCTGCTGGCGGCCCTGCTGCTCAACGCCGCCCGGGTGCAGGTCGTGCAGTCGCGCCTGTACACCGACAACCCGGCCAACCGCCGCCCGACGATCGCCCGCTACCAGCAGCCGCGCGGCGACATCCTGGTCGGCGGGGAGCCGGTCACGGGCTCCGTGGACACCGGAGAGCAGCTGCGCTACGAACGCAGTTACCGCAACGGGCCGTTGTACGCCCCGGTGACCGGCTTCGCCTCCCAGTCGTACGGCACCACGTTCCTGGAGCACGCCGAGGACGGGGTGCTCTCCGGCAGCGACCCGATGCTCTCGCCGCTGCCGCTGTTCGACGACGTGACGCGCCGCCGCAGTCCGGGCGGCAACGTGGTGACGACCCTGAACCGGAAGGCGCAGGAGGCGGCCTACCGGGGCCTGGCCGGCCGCAAGGGCGCGGTGGCCGCGATCGAGCCGGCGACGGGCCGCGTCCTGGCGCTGGTGACGAGCCCGTCGTACGACCCCGCGCAGCTGTCCGGCAACGGCGAGGCGGCGGCGTCGGCGTGGGCGCGGCTCAACGCCGACCCGGAGAAGCCGATGCTCAACCGGGCGGTGCGCCAGACGTATCCGCCGGGGTCGACGTTCAAGGTGGTCACCGCGGCGGCGGCGCTGGACGCGGGCGTGGTCACCGACCTGGACGCGCCCACCGACTCCCCCGACCCGTACCGGCTGCCCGGCACCGTCACCCGGCTGACCAACGAGTCCGACGGCTGCGCGAACACCACGCTGCGCGACGCCTTCGAGTGGTCCTGCAACACGGTGTTCGCCAAGCTGGGCGTGGACGTCGGGGTGGCGGGCATGAAGGCCGGTGCCGAGGCGTTCGGGTTCAACGACACCGGCCTGCGCATCCCCTTCTCCGTCGCGCCCAGCACCTTCGACTCCCATGTGGACAAGGCGCAGCTCGCGCTGTCCTCGATCGGGCAGTACAACACGCGCGCCACCCCGCTGCAGATGGCGATGGTCGCGGCGGCGGTCGCCGACGACGGCCAACTCCGCACTCCGTACCTGGTGGAGCGGACGACGCGGCGCGGCGGCGAGACGGTCGCCGGCAGCGGCACCCACCCGGCCCGGCAGGTGATGCGGCCGCAGACGGCCGCCCAGCTCAAGGAGCTGATGGTGGACGTGGTCCGGGAGGGCACCGGCACGCGGGCGGCGATCCCGGGCGCCGTCGTCGGCGGCAAGACCGGCACCGCCCAGCACGGCGTCGGCAACACCGGGCTGCCGTATGCCTGGTTCGTCTCCTGGGCGCAGGCCGACAACGCCGTGGAGCCGGGGGTGGCGGTCGCGGTGGTGGTGGAGGACGCTTCGGCGGACCGGGGCGAGATCAGCGGCGGCGGGGACGCGGCGCCGATCGCGCGGGACGTGATGCGGGCGGTGCTCGGCCGGTGAGACGGGGGTACCCGCCACACGTGCCCGACAGGGCGGTCACCGCCTTCTGGAGCCGCTCGCACCAGTCGCGCCGGCGGGACGGCAACTCCCGGTGCGGACCTGGCGGGTGCCGGCCGGCCACCGCCCGGCGGTCGCCGAGGCGGAGGACCGGCTGCCGCGCCTGGGGGCGCACGGCCCGCCGCCGTACGCCGTCACGATGCGGACGTCGTTCCCGCGCCCGGGGAGGCGGACGCGGTCAGCCGATCGGCTTGACCGCCTCGGAGCGCACCTGGAGGGTGTTCCTCGCGAGCGCCTCCAGGTCCACGTCCGACGGGTTCTGCGACAGGAGCCGGGCGTCCACGACGGCGACGGTGGCGCCCGTGTTGCCGTCGGCCCAGGCGCACATGGGCAGGGTGATCTTCGAGCCGAGCTGCTCCTGGGTGAGCACCTCGCAGGTGATGGTGACGCCGAGGTCGAAGTCCTTCGGCGCGACGGCGACCTTCGCGCCGTCGCTCTGGGCGGCGCCCTTCATCATGTTCTTGCGGGCCGTGTCGGTGTTCTTGAACCGGCCGTACATGCCCGACACCACCAGGGTGCCCTTGGTGTCGTCGCCGCCCAGGGCGTAGCTGCCGACGACGCCGTGGGTGTCCTTGGCGTCCCAGGCCCCGTCGGCCTCGCTCTCGATCTTCTTGCCCTCGGTGTCCGAGAGGTCCTTGGCGAGTTCGTACTTCCCCTTGAGCAGCGTCCGGGGCAGGGTGAGCCGCATCTTCGCCTCGGGGAAGCCGCTCTCCAGTTTGGCCCCGAGCACGCCGAGCGCGACCAGGCCGCCCACGACCAGCACGACGACGCCGCCGACGATCCCGAGCACCAGGCCGACCCGGCTCTTCCTCGGGGGCGGCGCCATGGGCGGCCCGCCCCAGCCCGGGTACGGCTGCTGCGGCGGGTAGGGCTGGCCCTGCGGGTAGGGCTGGCCTTGCGGGTAGGGCTGGCCTTGCGGGTAGGGCTGCTGCTGCGGGTACGGCGGACCGTACGGACCGGGGGTCTGCGGAGACTGCGGGCCGTACGGCTGCTGAGGCTGGTTCGGGTACGGCGGCTGCTGGGGTGGCGGCGGAGGCATGGACACGCCAGCACGCTACTGCACCGCGTGAATCGGCCACCACCGCATACCGCCCCAGGCCGGGCAGCCGGCGACCGGACCTCGGCCGCACGGGCCGCGCAGCCGCCCGCGGTCAGGTCTGCGCCGCCCCCGTCTCGATCGCCTCGGTCACCTCCGCGACCCGCTCCCGCTCCTCCTCGGCGAAGCGCTCCGCGTCCAGTTGCTCGGCCAGCTCCTCGTCCTGGGCCATCAGCAGGTCCAGGTTGGAGTCGCCCATCTCCAGGACGCCCATGTCGACATAGGCCTGCTGCAGCCGCTTGCCCCACAGGCCGATGTCCTTCACGCAGGGGACGATGCGGCTGAACAGCAGCTTGCGGAAGAGCTGGAGGAACTCGGAGCGCTCGCTCAGCTCCTCGGCCTCCGCTCGCGGGATGCCGAAGTTCTCCAGCACCTCGACCCCGCGCAGCCGGTCGCGCATCAGGTAGCAGCCCTCGATGACGAACTCCTCGCGCTCGCGCAGTTCGGCGTCGGTGAGCTGCCGGTAGTAGTCGCGCAGGGCCATCCTGCCGAAGGCCACGTGCCGGGCCTCGTCCTGCATGACGTACGTCAGGATCTGCTTGGGCAGCGGCTTGGTCGTGGTGTCCCGGATCATGCCGAAGGCGGCCAGCGCCAGCCCCTCGATCAGGACCTGCATGCCCAGGTACGGCATGTCCCAGCGGCTGTCGCGCAGGGTGTCGCCGAGCAGGGACTGCAGGTTGTCGTTGATCGGGTAGACCAGGCCGATCTTCTCGTGCAGGAACCGGGCGTAGATCTCGGCGTGCCGGGCCTCGTCCATCGTCTGGGTCGCGGAGTAGAACTTGGCGTCCAGGTCGGGCACCGACTCCACGATCCGCGCGGCGCAGATCATCGCGCCCTGCTCGCCGTGCAGGAACTGGCTGAACTGCCAAGAGGCGAAGTGCCGACGCAGCTCACCCCTGTCCCGCTCGGTCATCCTGTCCCAGTACGGCGTCCCGTACAGGGTCATGGCCTCCTCGGGCGTGCCGAGCGCGTCGCACGGGTCGACCTCCAGGTCCCAGTCGATGCGCTTCTGCCCGTCCCACTGCTTGTCCTTGCCCTTCTGGTACAGGGCGAGCAGGCGGTCGCGGCCGTCGTCGTACTCCCAGCTGAAGCGGGCCGCGCCGCTCGCGGGCACCTGCCACGGGGAGTCCCCGGGCTCGTTGGCGTACAGGTCATGGGTCGGCATACCTCGCAGGCTCACACGTAGACGCGCAGTCAACAAGTCAGGCGCAAGGGATTGACGAGCTTGCTGACAGGCAGTCTCATAAGAGGCGGACGAGGTAACCCCGGGTAACAAGGTGAGGGAGCCATGACGACGCTGACGGAAGCGGACGCGCTGGACGGCCTGCGCGACGCGCTCGGCCTGCTCAAGGACCGGGAGCAGGTGGCCGAACGGCTGCTGGCCTCCTCCGCCAAGCACTCCTTCGACCCGGACGAGGAGCTGGACTGGGACGCCCCCTTCGAGGAGGGCAAGTGGTTCTGGCCGCCGGAGCTGGTGTCGCTGTACGGCACCCCGATGTGGAAGCGGATGGGCGAGGAGCAGCGCATCCTGCTCTCGCAGCACGAGGCGGCGGCGCTGGCCTCGCTCGGCATCTGGTTCGAGATCATCCTGATGCAGCTGCTGGTGCGGCACATCTACGACAAGGCGGCGACGAGCGCCCATGTGCGCTACGCGCTCACCGAGATCGAGGACGAGTGCCGGCACTCGAAGATGTTCGCGCGGCTGATCTCGCACGGGGGGACGCCCTGGTACCCGGTGAGCAGGGTCCACCAGAACCTCGGCCGCCTCTTCAAGACCATCTCCACGACCCCCGGTTCCTTCACCGCCACGCTGCTCGGCGAGGAGGTGCTGGACTGGATGCAGCGGCTGACGTTCCCCGACGAGCGGGTCCAGCCGCTGATCCGGGGCGTCACGCGCATCCACGTGGTCGAGGAGGCCCGGCACGTCCGGTACGCCCGCGAGGAGCTGCGGCGCCAGATGGTGACCGCGCCCAGGTGGTCCCAGGAGTTCACCCGGCTCACCTCCGGCGAGTTCGCCCGCGTCTTCTCGGTCGCCTTCGTGAACCCCGAGGTCTACACGAACGTGGGACTGGACAAGCGGGAGGCCATGGCGCAGGTGAAGGCGAGCGCGCACCGGCGCGAGGTCATGCAGAACGGCGCGAAGCGGCTCACCGACTTCCTGGACGACATCGGCGTCCTGCGCGGGGTCGGACGCAAACTGTGGCAGTCGTCCGGGCTGCTGGCCTGAAACCCAGCCCCGGCCGCCGTCACCGTGCCGGCCCGCACACGCTCGCGGTCACCGTCAGGGCTGCCGGCCCGAAGCCGCTCCCGGCGGCGGAGCCGACCGCTCCCTCCCCGACCCGAGTTCGACCGCGAAGCGGCTCGTCACCACGCGGCCGGCGGCGCGGGGACG